>NZ_JONT01000013.1 GCF_000711975.1 Desulfofalx alkaliphila DSM 12257
ATAAAGATATATTGTGAAGAGGACTGTGGTGGAAGTGGAACAGAAGGACATGTAAGCCATGTATTATCGGCTCGTTTAAGTAGTCGTCCTATGGGCTGGGGCCGAAAAGGTCTAAAAGCCATGGCAGAACTGCGGGCATATACCAGCAGTGGTGGAAAAGTTAAATTGGAACATTTAAAACGGCTGTGTAATAATACCTATAGTCTAGGAAAAGCTGGTACAGCCAAGATGTGCAATATTTATAAACAGACACAGGAACAATTTAAGAATGTGACGATATTAAACCGCGGGAAAGTAATACCTATGTTTCGATGTTTAAAAGGTATACAGCATGGGTCATTTAAAATCTAAAAACCAAGATGAGTGGTCGGAAAGAAATATCCTACAAAAAGTTGACACCGTCAAAGTTGACAGTGTTATGACTGTTAAATATAATAATGAATAATGCTAAATGAATCTAAATATCAGACCATGATAAGGAAAAGTAAACTGTATCCATCCATCAGAGAAAGGGTGCCCTGGCTGAAAGCACCTTTGGCACTGGTGCAGTTGAAAACCACCTTTGAGTCGCTGGCTGAAAGCAGTTATTTTAACTGCAATTAAGCTAGGCCGGTGGGCAACCGTTACCTGCCTAACCAAGTTGAGCAGATTTTTATATATCTGCTAAACAGGGTGGAACCGCGGGCAAAAACCCCGTCCCTGATATGGGACGGGGTTTATTTTTTAAACATAGACTTAGCCTGGGCATTTACCGAAACAAAAGAATTAGGATTTGCTGGGCGGCAAGGAAGGGAGAGCAACAATGATTAACGTTAGTTTAAAAGATGGTTCGGTAAGAACATATCCGCCGGGCATCACTGTGGAAGAAATAGCAAAAGACATTAGTGCCGGTTTGGCGAGGGTGGCTTTAGCCGGTAAGGTTAATGGCAAACCGGTGGACTTGAGTTATGCTGTTAATGAAGATGCCAGTCTGGAAATTATCACCTTTAACGATGAGGAGGGCCAGGATATTTACCGCCACAGCACCGGTCACGTGTTGGCAGAGGCGGTGCAGCGTTTGTACCCGGGTACTAAACTTGCCATTGGCCCGGCTATTAAAGATGGTTTTTACTATGACTTTGATTCACCCCATAAATTTACACCGGAAGATTTAGAGAAAATTGAAGCTGAGATGAAAAAAATAATTAAGGAAGATTTGCCCTTTACCCGGATTGAGTTGTCAAGGGAAGAGGCCATAAAAAAATTCACTGATTCCGGTGAAAAATACAAGGTTGAATTAATAGAGGATTTGCCCGACGATGCAGTTATTTCCTGTTACCGCCAAGGGGACTGGGTGGATTTATGTGCCGGCCCCCATGTGCCTTCCACCGGCAAGCTCAAGGCTGTTAAATTAATGAATTTAGCCGGAGCATACTGGCGGGGCAGTGAAAAGAATAAGATGCTTCAACGTATCTATGGAACTTCTTTTCCCAAAAAATCTTTACTGGATGACTATATCCACCGTTTGGAGGAAGCTAAGCGTCGCGACCACCGTAAGTTAGGCCAAGAACTGGATTTGTTTAGTATTCAGGAGGAGGGCCCCGGTTTTCCCTTTTTCCATCCCAAGGGCATGGTACTGAGAAACCAGCTGGAAGATTTTTGGCGGCAGGAGCATAAAAAGCGGGGCTATTATGAAATTCGCACCCCAATAATTTTAAACCGTTCCCTGTGGGAGCAGTCTGGCCACTGGGAGCATTATAAAGAGAACATGTATTTTACCAAAATAGATGATCATGATTTTGCGGTGAAACCAATGAACTGCCCCGGCAGCATTATGGTATATAAGACAAAGATGCACAGCTACCGGGATTTGCCCATCCGGATGGGCGAATTGGGTTTGGTACACCGCCATGAGCTTTCCGGGGTGCTGCACGGCTTAATGCGGGTACGCTGCTTCACCCAGGATGATGCCCATATATTTATGCTGCCTTCGCAGGTAAAAGAAGAAATTATGGGAGTAATAGACTTATTTGATTATTTCTATAACATATTTAAGCTTTCATATCATGTGGAGCTCTCCACTAAACCGGAGAAGGCAATGGGTTCTGACGAGATATGGGACATGGCCACCGGGGCACTTAAAGAAGCCTTGGATGATAAGGGCATAGAATATAAGATCAATGAAGGTGACGGCGCCTTCTATGGTCCTAAAATAGACTTTCACCTGGAGGACAGTATTGGGCGCACCTGGCAGTGCGGCACAATTCAGCTTGACTTCTTAATGCCCGAAAAATTTGATCTTAACTACGTGGGTGAGGACGGGCAAAAACACCGCCCGGTTATGATTCACCGGGTGGTATTCGGTAGTATCGAAAGGTTTATCGGCATTCTTACGGAACACTTTGCCGGCGCCTTTCCTGTTTGGCTGGCACCGGTGCAAGCCAAGGTGATACCCATTACCGATCGCCACGGCCAGTATGCCGCTGACCTGGCAAAGCGATTGGACAGCAAAGGAATTAGGGTAGAGCTGGATGATCGCAATGAAAAGATAAACTATAAAATTCGTGAGGCACAACATCAAAAGATACCCTATATGCTGGTGGTGGGCGATAAAGAAATGGAACAGCATAGTGTGGCCGTAAGACACCGCAGCGAAGGTGATTTAGGTGCCATGTCTGTGGATGAGTTTGAATCTAAAATATTAGAAGAAATTCAATCAAAATCATAATATTGACTCATCTGGTGCTGTATGTTATAATACCGATGTTGCGAATTGAATATATTTTTTACCAAGTAGAGGCCACCTGCTTCTCACCTTGCGACGCCCAGTTGCTGTTAGTAAGGTTTATCTATAGAATGTTTTACCGGATCGGAGAGTCTGGTTTAAAGTCGTTATTGTTAGGGTGGCAAAATGCCACCCTTATTATTTTGTTAAGATTAATTGGGAGGTGAACTTGTATCAGTAAGGATTTGCGGATTAATGAGGAGATACGTGTTAAGGAAGTTAGGCTGGTGGATGAACAAAATAATCAGCTAGGAATAATGCCAGTCCGAGACGCCTTACGTATTGCGGAGGAACGTAACTTAGACCTGGTTGAGGTGGCTCCACAGGGAAAGCCCCCGGTTTGTCGTTTAATGGATTACGGTAAACACAAGTATGAGCAAAGCAAACGGGAAAAAGAAACCAGGAAGAAGCAGCGTATTATTAATGTTAAAGAAGTGAAGATGCGTCCTAATATTGATGAGCATGATTATCAGGTTAAGTTTCGCAACGCCGTTCGTTTTTTAAAGGATGGCGATAAGGTAAAGGCAACAATTATGTTTAGAGGACGGGAAATAGTACACAACCCTAAGGGTCAGGCAATACTAGAGCGCATGGCAAATGAATTGTCAGAGCTAAGTGTTATAGAAAGGCGGCCAAAACTCGAGGGAAGAAATATGATTATGATTTTAGCACCAAAAACAGATAAACAGGACTAGGAAGGAGTGCATTGGATTATGCCTAAGATTAAAACCCACCGTGGTGCTGCCAAAAGATTTAAGCGCACAGGTAGCGGTAAAATAAAGTACTGGCATGCTTATAAAAGCCATATTTTAGGCAAGAAAACAGCAAAGCGTAAGCGCCACCTGCGCAAAGGTAGCATAGTTAGTGCTGCAGACGCCCCAAGTATTGATAGGTTAATACCATAAAAATTACAGATTGATATAGAATAGGAGGTATGTCTTATGCCACGGGCGAAAAGCAGTGTTGTATCCCGTAAGAGACATAAAAAAGTACTGAAACTGGCTAAGGGTTACCGCGGCGCAAAAAGCAAGCTGTACCGGGTAGCTAATCAGCAGTTGTTGAAATCATTAACTTATGCATATCGCGACCGCAAGGCTCGTAAACGTGAATTCCGCAAACTTTGGATTGCCCGTATTAATGCCGCTGCACGCAATAACGGAATGAATTATAGCACCTTAATCAGCGGTTTGAAGAAGGCCGGTGTGGAAGTAAATCGTAAGATGCTGGCAGATTTGGCCGTAAATGATGCCAACGCCTTCAATCAATTGGTAGAAGTGGCAAAGGGTAAGTTGAATCAATAAGCATGGGGTGGTAACCCCATGCTTTTTTTACCCAGTTCAACTGTTTCTAAAGGGTTGAAAAACCAAAGGAGTAGGTAGAATATAAATATGGAGCTAAATAAAAGCAATTGGAAAATTAAATATCTTCGCAAACTTGGCCGCCGGCAATTTCGCCTGAAGGAAAGAAAATTTATTATTGAAGGGGTACGATTTGTGGAAGAGTTGCTGGGCTCCGGTTGGCAAGTACAAAGTTTATTTTATTCAACCAAATTGTTGGAAAACAGCCGGGGTAAAAAGCTTTTGGAGCAGGCCAAGGGGAGAAAAATTGATTGTTGGCAGATTTCAGAAAATCTTTTTAAGGAGCTGGCGGATACCGAAACCCCCCAGGGTGTGCTGGCCCTGGTTGACATGCCCTGTTATGATATACAGCACATTTTAACAGCGAGTAACCCCTTATTGGTTGTGGTGGACGGGGTGCAGGATCCCGGCAACTTAGGCACCATTATTCGCAGTGCCGATGCCGCCGCTGCAACGGGGGTTATTACCCTCAAGGGCACCGTAGATTTGTATAACCCAAAGACACTGCGATCGACCATGGGCTCAATCTTTCATTTGCCCATTATCACAGAGCAGCAGCCCAACGAAACTGTAAATATATTAAAACAAAAGGGCATTAAGATTGTGGTTGGTGAGCCCCGCGGTGGTGTTGACATCAACCAAATAAATTTAACACAGCCGGTGGCCCTGGTGGTGGGTAGCGAGGCCAAGGGGGCCGGTACAGAAATTACCAAGGCCGCCGACCTCAATGCCACCATACCCATGCCCGGGAACGCAGAGTCATTAAACGTATCAGTGGCCTGTGGGGTTATGCTGTACGAAGTGGTAAGGCAGAGGCTTTAATAGTTGCTTTGTAAAAAGTTGTAATGATAGCAGGTGGCATAACATAATATTTGTGAGTAATAGTAGTAATTACTGTTTTAGGAGGCGATGCATTGTTGAGAAAGAATTACTACATTTCCCTGGTAATTGTTTTAACAGCAATGCTTTTTTTGACTGGCTGTGCCACTTCGTCAACAGCGGGGGATACTGAAGTTAATCAAGGGGAGGATAAACTTATAGTTTACACCACAATCTTTCCCCTCTACGATTTTACCCGCAATGTGGGAGGCGACCTGGTTGAGGTAATCAATTTTATACCGCTGGGTCAAGATGCCCATCATTGGGAACCCACCCCCTCTGCCCTTGCTAACTTAAAAAATGCAGATATTTTTATCTATAACGGTCTTGGCATGGAGGCCTGGCTAGACAAGTTATTGGGGAATTATCCTAACATCTTGGCAGTTGATGCCAGTGAAGGCATTGAACTGATCTCCAACTCACACCATGATGATGACCACCAGCACAGCCATGGCAAAGATGAGCCGGTCTATGATCCCCACATCTGGTTAGATCCGTTAAATGCCAAAGAGCAGGTAAAAACCATATTAAGGGTCTTGATAGAAAGGGACCCGGAGAACAAAGAGTATTACACCGCCAATGCCCAAAACTACCTTAATCAGCTTGATGACCTACATAAAGATTACCAAGAGGCGTTAGCAAATACCACACTGAAAAAGTTCGTGGTTTCACATGCTGCATTTGAATATTTGGCCCGACGCTATGGTTTAGAGCAAATTGCCATTAGGGGAGTTTTTGCTGATAGCGAACCGGGGCCGGCAACTATGAAAGAAATAGTGAACATTACTAAGGACAGCGGGCTTAAGTATATTTTCCATGAGACCATGATAAGTCCTAAGGTAAGTGAAGTAATAGCCCAGGAGGCCGGTGTTGACACCCTTTGCCTCAATCCTATCGCTTCGGTAACTGAAGATGAAATGAATGCAGGTGCCAGTTACATTGGCAAAATGAGAGAAAATTTAAGCAACTTATCAAAAGCGCTGGATTAATTGTTAAAAAAGGCACATATTATCCGGAAACTTTCTTGTATTGCATGGTGCTCTATGATATAATCAAATGCGTAAAGATTCAAAAAACTGAGGAAAGGTTGTGTTTAAATGATATTTAACGCCGAGTTTTTTTGGAGGCTGTTTGAAGCAACCGGATCCGTCAGAGCTTACATGCTATATAAAAGAATGATTGTTCATTAAGTTTTTGTTAATGTAATAGGTGGTGCCGTTTTTTCCGCCCTTGTTTTTATACATAGTATAAGCAGCAATATAAGGTAGGTACCGCGGGTTATAAATTCCGTCCCTAAATGGCGGAATTTTTTGTTTTCTGCGGTGATATGGTGTAAAATGGTTTAGTGTGGAAGTATTGTAGAATTCTCGTTTGGAGGTATTTTTATGGAAGAGAAATTAAGGAACATTGCTGCCGAGGCAAAAAGGTCTTTAGAAGAGGCAGCTACAATTGCAGAACTGAACAATTTACGGGTTAAATATTTAGGCAAAAAAGGGGAATTGACTACAGTGCTGCGGGGTATGGGCTCCCTATCGGCTGAGGAAAGACCCAAGATAGGGGCACTGGCCAACAAAATTCGTGCAGAACTGGAGTCTTTAATTAACGAACGCAATAAGCGGCTTAAGGAAGAGGAAAAAGGCCGCCGCCTGGCTTTAGAGACCATTGACGTTACGCTGCCGGGAACACCCTTTCCCATGGGTAACAAGCACCCCCTGACAAAGGTGCAGGAGGAGATTGAAAACATTTTCTTAGGAATGGGATTTGACATTGCCGAAGGGCCGGAAATAGAGTTAGATTACTATAATTTTGAAGCCTTAAACTTACCTAAAGATCACCCTGCCAGAGATATGCAGGACACCTTCTTTATTAACTCTGAGGTGCTGCTTCGCACCCACACCTCACCGGTGCAGGTGCGTACCATGGAAAAAACCACGCCCCATGTTCCGGTGAAGGTGATTTGTCCGGGCAGAGTGTATCGGCGGGACGACGATGCCACACACTCACCGATGTTTACCCAGGTGGAGGGTTTGGCCATTGACAAGCGCATCACCTTCAGTGACTTAAAGGGTATCTTGAGTTTGTTTGCCCGCCAGATGTTTGGTCCAAATACCAAAACAAGATTTCGCCCCAGTTACTTTCCCTTCACTGAGCCCAGTGCAGAGGTGGATATATCCTGCGTCATGTGTAAGGGTAAGGGCTGCCGTGTGTGCAGCCATACAGGATGGTTAGAGATACTGGGTTCCGGTATGGTTCACCCAAAGGTGCTGGAGATGTCCGGTTATAATCCCGAAGAGGTAACAGGTTATGCCTTTGGCATGGGCATTGAGCGCATAGCTATGCTTAAGTACGGCATTGATGATCTTAGACTCTTTTACGATAATGACTTACGCTTTTTAGCGCAGTTTTAATTAAACTGTCAGGAGGTATAAAAACATGCAGGTTTCATATAAATGGTTGCAAGAATATGTAGACCTTAACATTTCCCCCCGAGAACTGGCTGACCGCTTAACAATGGCAGGGGTTGCGGTGGAAAATGTTAATTACCTTGGCGAGGGCATTAGCAATGTTGTCACCGGCCAAATTGTAAAAATTGATCCTCACCCCAACGCGGACAAGCTAATTATTTGCCAGGTTACCACCGACGGTGAAAACCGCATTCAAATTGTCACCGGGGCCACAAATGTCAGTGAAGGTGATAAAGTACCGGTGGCCAAAGAAGGGGCCAAACTACCGGGTGGTATAGTGATTAAAAAGTCTAAATTGCGGGGTGAAGAGTCCAGGGGAATGCTTTGTTCCGGACAGGAATTAGCCATTGACAGCAAGCTGATGCCCCCTGAGCAGCAAAGCGGTATTATGCTGTTGCCGGAGGACGCTCCGTTAAATGTGGATATAGTTGAATACTTAGGTTTGGATGACCACATCCTTGAACTGGATCTTACACCTAACCGGGGCGATTGCCTATCAATGATAGGTGTGGCCAGGGAAGTGGCAGCCCTATTGGGTGTAGAAGTGCGTATGCCCCAGTGCAATCCCACAGAGGGTGAGGCAGATGTATCTGGCTTAGCGAAAATAGATATTGAGGATGCGGACCTGTGCCGCCGTTATGTTGCCAGGGTGGTGCAGAATGTTAAAATCGGCCCCTCTCCCCAGTGGATGCAGCAGCGCCTGCGCGCCGCCGGAGTCAGGCCCATAAATAACATCGTTGACGTTACAAACTATGTAATGATGGAATTGGGCCAACCCCTACACGCCTTTGATTACGATAAACTGGCTGACCGTCATATCATAGTGCGCCGGGCCAAGGCAGATGAAAAGATTGTTTCCCTGGACGGATTTGAGCGCAAACTAAATGAAAACATGTTAGCCATCTGCGACCCCAAGGGGCCTGTGGCCGTAGCCGGTGTAATGGGCGGTTTGGACAGTGAAGTGACTGATAACACAACCAATGTTTTAATTGAGTCTGCATACTTTAACCCGGTCAGTGTGCGCCGGACCTCTAAGGCCTTGGCACTGCGCTCTGAGTCGTCTGCCAGGTTTGAAAAGGGAATAGATATTGGCGGCTGTGTTAGGGCTGCCCATCGGGCTGCCTATTTGATGCAGCAGTTGGCCGGCGGCAGTGTGGCCCGGGGAGTAATTGATAATTACCCTAACCCGCTGGTGGAAAAAACGGTGGTGCTGCGGCCGGCCCGGGTGGAGTATTTGCTTGGCGTAGCCGTGCCCAAGGAAGATATAATTTCTATTTTAAACAGCCTGCAGTTTAAGGTTCAGGATCAGGGTGAAGAACTGTTGGTGACAGTGCCTTCCTTCCGCCCGGATGTTAGTATAGAGGTGGATTTAATAGAAGAGGTGGCCCGGATGTATGGCTACAACCAGGTGCCCGACACCTCCATTTATGGCATTACCACCCAAGGTAAGCGCACCGAGAGTCAGCGTCTGGTAAATAAAATAAAAAATGTGCTGGTGGGATGCGGCTTAACCGAAGTGGTGACATACGGTTTTGTTAGCCCTAAGGTATATGACATGATGAACTTGCCGGAAGACAGTGTGTTTAGAAATGCCTTGGTATTGCAAAATCCCCTCAGTGAAGAGCAGTCGATCATGCGCACCGTTCCGGTGCCAAGTTTGCTGGAAGTATTACAGAGAAACCACAACCGGCAAATACATAGCGGGGCAATATTTGAAATCGGTAAGGTGTACTATCCCGTGGAAGGTCAAGACTTACCCGATGAAAGGGCTACTTTGGCCATGGCCTTTTCAGGCAGCACCGTGGAATCATGGAACAAGCCGGCGGTAGCCATGGACTTTTACTATGCCAAAGGTGTGCTGGAAGTGTTGTTTAACAAAATAGGTATAAAAGATGTGAGATATGTGCCCTTTGGCGGTGCACCCAGCTTCCATCCCGGACGGGTGGCGGCCGTAGAGGTGAATGGCAAAATGATTGGTGTGCTGGGTGAACTACATCCCAATGTACTGGAAAGCTACCAATTGCCCCACCGGGCGGTGGCTTGTAAATTTGACATACAGGATCTGATGGACGCAGAAAGACAGCAGCCAAAATTCCAGTCACTGCCTAAATTCCCAGCGGTGGAACGTGATTTGGCATTAATAGTAAAACAATCTGTGCCCGTTCAGCAGATGATTGATGTCATAAATAAAGCCGCCGGTAAGATTATGAAGAGTGTAAAGGTATTTGACGTCTATGTTGGCTCACAGGTGGCGGAAGGTTACAAAAGTGTAGCTTTTTCATTGTTATTCCAGGCATCCGACCGCACCCTGACCGATCAAGAGGTTTCATCGCAAATTAAAAAGATATCTAAAGCCCTTAATGCAGAGTTTGATGCCCAATTGCGTTCTTAACTCAGCCATTTACCCGGTGAACAAAGCAGGAATTTGCTATAATTTGCCGAAGATAAGAATTAAAACCACTAGGAGGGGCTATGATGGCTGTTAAGGAAACCCGGGTAGAGGTGGAAATAAACGGGGAGTACTACAAGCTGAAGGGCGAGGAATCCCCAGAGCACATGATAATGGTGTCTCAACATGTAGATAGAGTGATTAAGCAGGTTATCGCACGTAATCCAAAGCTTCCTTATACAAGTGCAGCGGTGTTGGCAGCGGTAAACATAGCCAGCGAACTCACTAAGCTGCAGCAGGATTACGATAATCTGGTGAGGATGATGGATACCGACAGTAAAGATTAGTTTTATTTACGGTATAGACACTCATGAAGGAATTATACAGCTTCTTCATGAGTGTTTCTTTTGACTGGGTAAGTTGTCTATTTATAGGAAAAACTATCACTGTGCCCCACCGGTATGGTCGGTTACTAAGATTTTTAGGAGCGTTGACAATGCAAAATGTAGAAGTGTCATGGATATTTCATGAAATAGCAGATTTGCTGGAGATAAAGGGCGGAGACTTTTTCAAAATAAGGGCATATCGCAATGCCGCCAAAACCATTTATAGGCTGGAACAGCCACTGGACCAACTGGTCCGGTCGGGAGAGATAAATAAACTGCCCGGTATCGGTAAGGCTATTGCTGCCAAAATAGAAGAAATAATAAAAACAGGGACTTGTAAAACCCACCAAGAGCTACTGGAAGAAATTCCCCGGGGTGTGTTGGAAATTACTTCCCTGCCCGGCATTGGCCCCAAAAAGGCGCGGTTATTATTCAAGAAACTGGGTGTCCTTTCATTGGACCAGCTGGAGCAAGCAGCCAAAGACCGGCAGGTGCGTAAGGTGCCCGGAATGAGCTCGAAAACTGAATTGGAAATACTGCGGAATATTAAAGCCATTAGGTCATCCGGAGAAAAAACGGTACTGGGGCTGGCCCGGGAAATAGGTGCAGAGCTTAGAAAATATTTATTATCTCTGCCGGGAGTTAAAAGAGTTGAGATTGGCGGCAGTACCCGCCGGTGGAGAGAGGCGGTGTCTGATTTAGACCTGGTGGTGGCAGCAGAGCAGGCTTCATTGGTAATTGCTGCCATGCTAAAGCATCCTCGGGTTACAGAGGTTCTGGATCAAAGCGAACGTAGTATAAAGGTGTTAACTTGGTGGGGTGTGCCCGTTGAGCTGTCAGTTGTTCCGCCCCACCGGTTTGTACTTGCCTGGCACCGGAATAGCGGCAGTAAAAACCACTATAGGCAGCTGCAAAAACTAGCCAAAGAAAAGGGAATAGAATTGAGTCATGGCGGGTTATCGGTTGACGGTAAACCCGTGGAGGTCAAGGATGAGGCGGATATATACAGGGCGCTGGGTATGCAATATATCCCTCCGGAAATAAGGGAGGACAGGGGAGAAATAGAGGCGGCCAAAACAGGAACTTTACCTAAATTGGTGGAAATAGATGACATTAAAGGTGATTTACATAGTCACACCACCTGGAGTGACGCTTCGGCATCACTGGAAGAAATGGTGGCCGCCGCCAAGAACAGGGGTTATGAATACTTAGCTGTTACTGATCACTCCGGCTCCCTTAAAATTGCCAACGGGCTGGATGAAAAGCGGCTGGCAGAACAGTGTAAAGTTATAGAACGGCTTAACCGGCAGGAAGAGGATTTTACCATCCTCACCGGGGTGGAATGTGATATTTTATCTGACGGCAGACTTGACCACCCCGACCGTGTGCTGGAAGAATTGGATGTTGTGGTGGCTTCGGTGCACAGAAACTTTAAAATGGATAAAAAGGCAATGACCGATAGAATCATTGCGGCCATAGAGCACGAACACGTGGATATCATCGGTCATGTTACCGGCAGGCTGCTGGGGCGGCGCAGTGGCTATGAGGTAGATATGGAGAAGGTATTGGAGGCCGCCGCTAAGTACAATACCGTGTTAGAAATTAATTCCTCCCCGGAACGCCTGGATTTAAATGAAGATAACGCGGCCCTTGCCAGGGATTTAGGTGTAAAGATAGCAATAAATACCGATGCCCACGATACGGGCAGGTTAGAGGACATTATATATGGTGTGGCGGTGGCCAGAAGGGCATGGCTGGGACCGGAGGATGTTGTAAATACTTTAGAGGTGGATGAACTTTTAAAAACCTTAAGATAACTTATTGAAACGGTTATGGGTGGTTACCATGGTTTTAACAAACATTGGCGATTTAAAACTGTTGGATAAAGCTTTTTACAACCGGGATACTAAAGTGGTGGCTCAACAATTGCTGGGCTGCCTGCTTGTGCATCACAATAATGAAGCAAGCACCGGGGGCATCATTGTTGAAACAGAGGCGTATTTACAGCACAACGATCCTGCCTGCCATACCAGCAGGGGTATGACTCCCAGAAACAAGGTGATGTTTGGCCCCCCGGGCAGGGCCTATGTTTATTTTACCTACGGTATGCATTATTGTTTTAATGTGGTGACCATGCCTGAAGGGGTGGGCGACGCAGTGCTGATTAGGGCGCTGCAGCCGGAATTCGGCATTGAATTAATGCAAGAGCGGCGGGCTAGGGAGCGGCTGCGAGACTTATGCTCCGGTCCGGCAAAACTGGTGCAGGCAATGGGCATAAGTAAAGAACACAATGGTGCCGACCTAGTTACCGGTCCGGTAAAAATTTATGCCGGTTATCTTGGTTTAAAGGCAGATGAAATAGTTACCACAACTCGCATAGGCATTAAGGCAGGGGCAGAATTGCCTTTGCGCTATTACATAAAGGATAACCCCTATATCTCTAGGAAGTGAGCTAAAACCAATACAAAGGAGGACTTTACCATATGAAGTTACGGGAAATATATGAACTGGCAATTGAATTGGGCAAGGCCAATGACCCCCGGGGTTTAGAAGAAGTGCAAAAGATTCTCAACAATAATATGGAAAAATACAACAAATTAGAGGATGAAGATAAAAAGGATTACGACCAGGATAAATTGTTTAATCCATACAGTGACACCCGGGTATTGAATGGTGACTTGGACAAGGAAATTAAACGAGTCTTGGTGGGTGTAGACATGGAGGTAGCCGAGGTGCTGCTGGCCGACCGCCTCACTGAGAAGGGAAAAGTAATTGACTTGATCATAGCCCACCACCCTGAGGGTAAAGCCATGGCCGCCCTGCATGAGGTAATGCATATGCAAGAAGATATCTTAGCTAAACATGGCGTTCCTATTAATGTTGCCGAGGGGATAATGGCAGCGCGCATCGGTGAAGTGCGCCGGGCTTTAATGCCCATTAACCATAACAGGGCGGTGGATGCAGCAAGGCTGCTGGGTTACCCATTAATGTGTATCCACACTCCGGCAGACAACATGGTAAACACCTATTTACAGAAAAAAATGGATGAGAAAAAACCTGAAAGATTAGGTGACGTGGTTAAGTTATTGAAGGAAGAGCCGGAATATGCAGAGGCAGTTAAGTATAATGCCGGGCCCACCATAGTGGTGGGTAATAAAGAACGCCGGGCCGGTAAAGTGATGGTGGATATGACCGGAGGAACCGGCGGCTCTGAACATGCCTACAAGAATCTAATGCAAGCCGGGGTTGGCACCATGGTGGTAATGCATATTAGTGAAAAGCACCGTAAAGAAGCAGAAAAGAACCATGTAAATGTTATCATAGCGGGTCACATGGCCAGCGACTCATTGGGCTTGAACTTAATTTTAGACAAACTGGAAGAGGGCGGTATAGAAATTGTACCTACCGCCGGCCTCTTGCGCCACAAAAGGTAAAGTAGCGGGGGATAAAACTTATGTATAAACCGGAACTCCTTGCACCTGCAGGTTCGTGGGAGGCCTTGGTGGCTGCCGTACAAAACGGTGCCGACGCTGTCTATCTGGGCGGTAAGGCATTTAATGCCCGTCAATCGGCGGCAAATTTCGATGATGAGTTATTGGCTAAGGCGGTGGATTATTGCCATGTGCGGGGTGTCAAGGTATTTGTTACCGTAAACATTATAATTGCAGAAAATGAATTATCTGAGGCCCTGGACTTTCTTTATCACCTGCACAACATAGGGGTGGATGCGGTAATAGTGCAGGACCTTGGCTTGGCAAGGCTGGCCCGCCAAGTGCTTCCGGAACTGCCCTTGCATGCCAGCACACAAATGACAGTGCATAACACTGCCGGTGTTGAGTTGCTGCAGCAGTCCGGTTTTGAGCGGATAGTGCTTTCAAGGGAAATGGATTTAGAGGGCATTAGGAAGGTAAAGGAGCATACGGGGGCAGAACTGGAAGTATTTATCCATGGGGCCCTGTGTATTTGTTACTCCGGCCAGTGCCTGATGTCCAGTTTAATAGGTGGGCGCAGCGGTAATCGGGGACGCTGTGCCCAGCCCTGTAGGCTGCAGTATCAGCTGGTGGGCAAGGACGGCAAGCCCCTGGTAAATCCTGCAAAGGCGGGGGAGTACCTGCTGAGCCCCAGGGACTTAAATTTAAGCAACCATATACCTGACTTAATAAAGGCAGGCATTAATTCCTTTAAAATAGAGGGGCGCATGAAACGGCCGGAGTATGTGGCAACGGTAATCCGCATCTATCGCCATCTGATAGATCAAGCCCTATCCGGTGAGGAATACGGTGTTGATGCCACCCTTGCCAGGGAATTAACTCAAATATTTAACAGGGACTTTTCCACCGGCTATTTTTACGGCAATCCGGGCATAGATCTGATGAGCTATAAACGCCCCAACAATCGCGGTGTACTGCTGGGAAGGGTTAAACGGTTCAGCAAAGACAGTGACTTGGTGGAGTTAGCACTGCAGGAACCACTGCGCGTAGGTGACGGTATAGAAGTTTGGGTTACCCAAGGCGGCCGGGTAGGTGTAGAGGTTCCCTTTATAATTGTGAAAGGCCGGCGGGTTGAAAGTGCCGCTGCGGGCAGTGATGTATGGATTCCCGTTCGCGGCAAGGTTAGACCGGGAGACCGGGTATTTAAAACCCATGATGCAGAATTAATGGAGCGTGCCCGGGCCAGCTACAGTTCCAGCAAGGAAATTTGCAGCATACCGCTAAAATTCACTGTCCAGGCCCAAGAGGGTCAACCCCTATATCTTAGGGTGGAAGATCCTGAGGGTTTTACAGCCGAGGGTTATTCCCAGACAGTGGGGCAGCGGGCGGAAAAAAGGCCGCTCACAGAGGAGTTCTTAGCAAAACAACTGAACAGGTTGGGCAATACCCCCTTTGCCCTGGACCGGCTGCAATGTAAGATAAGCGGTGATGTGATGTACCCGGTGCGGGTGATTAATGAGCTGCGGCGTAGTGTCTTGGAAGACCTGGAAAGGCATAGAAGTGCGGCATTTTCCCGGGAGAAGCTTTCGCCCCAGGTGTTTTCCGGCAGAGTAAAGGAATCAATGGCAGAGTTAGATAAAGCACAGCCGCTTCCACAGGGCAAACCAAAGCTGGCGGTGAATGTCACACAGCTTGCTGCTGTCAAAGCAGTGGTAGATGCCGGTGCCCAGGTGGTATATTTTGGCGGCGAAAGTTACCGTTCTGCCAAGCCTGTTACACCACAGCAGGTACAGCAGGCAGCAGACTATTGTCACCAACGGGGTGTGGAGCTGGTCTTGTCCACTCCCCGCATATTGCAGGATGACGAACTGCAGAGCTTCAATCGCTTTTTAGAGCAAGTATTATCCCAGGTGCAAGGTGTGCTGGTTGGTAACTTAGGGCTATTAAAGCAGTTAAGCCAAGGCCGGCAGCAAATAATAGCGGACTTTCCGTTAAATGCTTTTAACAGCTCAACTCTTGCCTTGCTGGCAGAAAGCAATGCTGTACGGGCCACCCTCTCGCCGGAGCTTACCATGAATCAGATTAAAGAATTGGTACCCCGGGCAACTTTACCACTGGAAGCAGTGGTTCATGGGGCTCTGCCGGTGATGGTCACCGAGCATTGCACCATGGCCGGCTTGCTTGGGGGTATGGATATAAAAAATAGGTGTTCCAAGCCCTGCCGGAACACCGGCTGTGGTTTAAAGGACCGCAAAGGGGTTGTTTTTCCGGTGGAGGTAGATCAGTTTTGCCATCAACACATTTTTAACTCCAAAGAGTTGTGCTTGCTGGACGATCTAGGTATATTGGCGGAGGCAGGGGTATCTGCAGTGCGCATTGATGCCAGAATAATGGACGCCCAGAGGGCCTCCCAGGTGACAGCGGCCTATGTACAGATATTGGATCTGTGGCCTAATAAACAATGGCAGCAAGCAGCTGCTGCGGCAAAGGAAAAACTGGAGCGTAATTCTGAAGAATTCACAAAGGGACATTATTATCGTGGAGTAGTATAAGGGGATATTTGCATATATGGATGAAAAAACCTTAATCCGACTGGAATTTAACAAGGTGCGTTTACAGCTGGCGGAATATACCGGCTCAAACCTGGGCAGGGAGTTGGCGGAGCAATTGCAACCCAGCACCAACATAGATACCGTATTAGCTTGGCAGGCGGAAACCACCCAGGCAAGGGAGTTAATGCGCTTTGAGCCGGGTTGCGATTTTAGCGGCTGGCATGATGTGCGCAGTGAAATATCGCGATTGAAACGGCAGGCACTCTTGTCTGCCGATGAACTTTATCGTGTGGGGGAAACACTGGCAGCCTCCAGAAGAATTAAACTATTCTTAACAGAGCGCAAGCTAAAATACCCTGTACTGGGAGATTTGGCTGAAGGGCTGGTTAGTCTACCGGCTATCGAAAAAGAAATTCTTGCTGCCATACTTCCCGGTGGAGAGATAGATGATAACGCCACTGCGGAATTAGCCCAAATTCGCAGGCGAATAGTCAATGCCCAGGCCAAGGTTAAAGAGCGTTTAGAGCGCATTATTCGCTCACCGGAAAAGCAAAAATACCTGCAGGAGGCCATCGTCACCATCAGAGGGGACAGATATGTGGTGCCGGTAAAACTGGAGTATCGCCAGCAGATTCCGGGTATAGTGCACGATCAGTCTGCCAGTGGGGCCACTGTCTTTGTGGAACCCATGGGTGTAGTGGAGGCAAATAATGAAGTGCGGCAACTGCTCGCCGCAGAAAAACAAGAAATACAGCGGATATTAACTCATCTTAGCGGTTTGGCAGCAGGGGTAGTGGAGGATTTGGCTTACTGCATGGAATTACTGGGTCATTTAGACTTTGTGCTGGCAAAGGCCTCTTACAGCCGCAAATTGGATGCCTGGCAGCCTAAAATTGTGCCGGATGCGGTAATAGATCTGAAGAGAGCAAGGCACCCGCTGCTAAGCGGTGATGTGGTGCCCTTGGACTTAAACCTGGGCAAAGATTTTACTACCCTGGTAATTACCGGTCCCAACACCGGGGGTAAAACTGTGGCTTTAAAGACTGTGGGTTTATTTGTGCTGATGACCCAGGCAGGCCTACACATTCCGGCAGATGACGGTTCCCTGGTGGGAATTTTTAGCCAGGTTTTTGCTGACATCGGGGACGAACAGAGTATTGAACAGTCCTTAAGTACCTTCTCTTCCCACATGACAAACATTGTTGATATTATCAATAGGGCCGGCCAAGGCAGCTTGGTCTTGATGGATGAATTGGGTTCTGGCACCGATCCCACCGAGGGATCGGCCCTGGCCCAAGCCTTATTAGAACACCTGCACAGTAAAGGGGTGTGTACCATTGCCACCACCCATTACAGTGAACTGAAGAGCTTTGCCTATGCCAATGCCGGTATTGAAAATGCCAGCGTGGAGTTCAATAGCGAAACGCTGCAGCCCACCTATCGAATGTTAATTGGCAAACCGGGTCGCAGCAATGCCTTTGAAATTGCCAGCCGCTTGGGCTTGAAAAAGGAATTGGTAGAAAGGGCTAAGGAGTTTTTGGGTAAAGAACAATTACAGGTAGCTGATTTAATGCGGCAACTGGAATATACCCAGCAGCAGGCAGAAAAAGAGCGGCAGCAGGCCGAGCAAATGCGCCGGGACAGCCAACAGCTAAGAGATAGATACCAAAGGCTTGAACAGGAGCTAACCGCTCGCAAGGACGAAATATTGGATAAAGCCAGGGAAGAAGCCAGGTTAATAATTAAAAATGCCAGCCGGCAGTCTGAAGACATCATCAAAGAACTAAGGGATAGGATAGCGCAACAAACTGCCCGGGAACAGGAAGAAGCAATTAAACAGGCCAGGGAACAACTGTACCAATTACATGATAAGACCGTTAAAAAGAAAATAAAAAGGGTACAAAACCACCGGCCGCCTAAGGAGTTAAAACCGGGAGACGAGGTGTTTATACCCCAGTACAACCAAAAGGGTTATGTGCTTGATGTGGGAGATAACAAGCAGGTGACGGTGCAGGTGGGCATCATGAAAGTGACGGTAGAAAAGGAACAATTGCAATTGACAACCGCACCAAAAGAAGAAGCCGGTAAAAGCCAGTATGGCAGGATGATTATGAATAAGGCAAAGACAATTAGCAATAGCTTGGATATGCGAGGCATGCTGGCAGAGGAAGCAGTGCTGGAAATGGATAAGTACCTGGATGATGCTTTTCTGACCGGCTTGAAACAGGTGAATCTAATCCACGGAAAAGGCACCGGCGCACTGCGTGCGGCGGTGCATCGGGAATTAAAGGGCCACCCCCGGGTAAAAAACTTCCGGCTGGGCGAAATAGGAGAAGGGGGCGCCGGCGTTACGGTGGTAGATTTAAAGTAAAAGTATTTTCATCCTTGCCGTGCCGTGGGGGCATGGCGGGCTAGAAAAACATTTCCCATACAAATACGCCCAAAATACCGCCTATAACCACAAACATTAAATTTAACCTGCAATAAGCTATTGCTATGGCCACAATGCATCCTGCCATTGCAGAATCGGTGCTGCCGGTGGATGATAAAATGCCGGGAAAGATAAGGGCTCCCAAGGCAGCAAAGGGTATAAACTCAAAAAAAGTGTGCAAGTAGGGCGGCAGTTGAATGTTACTTAATAAAACCATAGGCAGCATACGTGGCAGATAAGTTACTATGGCCATGGCAATTACCAAGAATATCAGCTTGTCCATATTAATTATTCACCCCTCTGGGAAACAATACAGTACCCGCTGTGGCGGCAATTATTGTAGCGATAATGATACTCCAGCCCGAAGAAATCCCAGAGAACATGGGAACCCAGTAAAGTACCGAGTGAATAACCATTGCCATCAAGGCAACTGTCAATACAGGTAAAGATTTTCTTAGGGACGGAACCAGCAGGCCAATAAACATGGCGTAAAGGGCCATGCCCATGCTGGTCTTTAAAGCTTCAGGTAACCCTGCGGCCAAAAAAACGCCCACCCATGTACCTACATTCCAAGCAAAAAAGGCAATAAAATTTAGCCCTAAGAGAAACTTGGGGCTTAAAGGCTTCTTAGTGCTTAGGGATGCCACAGCAAAGGTTTCGTCGGTAACACCAAAGGAAACCAGAGACAGCCATTTCTTTGATGTGCCCTGCCGTACCCGTTGGGAAAGTGCAGCAGACATTAAAAAGTGGCGTGAATTTAAGATAAAGGTGGCTAAAACAATTTCCCAGTACACAACTCCCAGTGTAAGTAGATTTACTGCCATAAACTGGCTGGCCCCGGCAAAAACAAAAAAAGACATCATTATACTGATGTGATCCGGAAGGCCGGCCGACTTAGCCAATAAACCAAAGGCAATGGCGCTGGGTATGTAGCCTATGGCAATGGGCAGGCCAAGCTTTAACCCGTCATTTATGGTCATTGGTTCAGCGGTTTCATTAGATGCTATTTTCGTTTCCAAAATACTTCCTCCTGACAATGATGAAAAGAACTATGACACTATATAACAATACTATAGAAAACAAGAAGCGACAAGGTGCCAATTTATGCGCTTGCTGAGAGAAGAAAAACTTAACGGGTAGCTAATAAGCTACCCGTTAAAGATCTTACCCTAATCATCAGTCATCTTCTTCATCGGAGTCCCGGTCCCTATGACCGTCTTGCAGTTCGTCATCATTTTTGGGCGGAGCCCAGGGATCATCAAAGTCCGGGAAATCCGGCAGCCAACCGCCACTGTTGCTCTCATTGTGTAAATCACACATTTCAGTGGGGGCCCGCAGGTGATAGTCTTGCACCCTACTGTCTACGGTGTAGGGCAGTTTAATTAGCACCTTAGTTATTCTGTTAGGGCAATACTCATTAGGAAGTAGACCGTTATCGGCACAAACCTCCATTAGCACATGGCTGCTGTCTGTTTCCGTGGGTACCGTGCCTTGAACAAAATAGTCTGTTGTCATATGTTCATCCGGTGTGTGCGGCCCTGGCAGCAGTCCGGATTTATTGTCCACCGTGGCCCTGACAATACCCGGAGGAGGGCCGGAAAATCGCCGTTCCGGCAAGCCTTCGTGGGCTTTGATCATAATATCCCGCCATAGGCTTGCTGTGGTGCCACTGGAGTAACCGCTGGGCAGTGACTGCCTTTGGGATTTGCTGCCTATCCAGGTGACAGCCACAAAATCTGTGGTGTAACCGGCAAACCACACGTCGGTGCTGTCGTCGGTGGTGCCTGTCTTACCGGCCACATCCCTTTGGGGTAAGCTGGCTGCCCCACCGGTGGCTCCGGGGCCCACCACTGCAGAGCGAAGCATATCGGTAATTAAAAATGCTGTGGTGGATTTCATAGCCCGGTGCTGTTGAGCGGTATTTTCTTCTAATACCGTGCCGTCCAGTCTTTCTACCCTTCTTATTACCACGGGCTCGGAATATATACCGTCATTGGCAAAGGCCCCGTAGGCTGCCGCCAGTTGCAAAGGAGTAACACCGTGCCTTATACCGCCCAGGGCTGCAGAAAGGCCTTCTAATTGGTTGTTTTCATCAGCTAAGCCAAGTGCCGACACAAACTTTGTAGCATTGCCTATACCCGCTTCTTGTAATGCTTTTACTGCAGCAAGGTTAGCTGATACAGTAATGGCTTGTCGCATCGTTATCAAGCCGCGGTAACTGCCACCATAATTTCGGGGAGTATAACTTCCACCGAAGGTGGTGGGTATATCGTCATAAATTGATGCCGGGCCTTTGCCAATGTACTCGATGGCAGGCCCATATGCGGCTATGGGCTTAAAGGTGGAACCGGGCTGTCGCTTTTCATCGGTGGCCCTGTTCCAACCACGGCTGGCTAAATGCTCACGGCCGCCAACCAGTGCCTTTACATGGCCGTTTTTGACGTCTAATACCACAGCGGCAGCATAGGGCAGTAGGTTGCCTTGCTCATCCCGACTGGAGTTAGGAAACCGATTTTCGTTTGCCAGTGCTTCTTCAGCTGCCGACTGTATTTTTGGATCTAAGGTGGTATATACCCTTAAACCCTTTCTAAACACTTCATTTTCACCATGGGTGGCTATCAATAGTTCAGTTACATGGTCTACAAAGTAAGGATAAGGATAGGCTGTGGCAGTATTTAACTTGCCGCTGCTAAGTGTTATCTCTGTATTTTTAGCTTCTTGGGCCTCCTGTTCGGTTATGTACCCGTGTTTGGCCATTTGATCCAGTACAATGTTGCGCCTGTTTTTAGCCACCTCTTCATTGTGGTAGGGGTTATAGGCACTGGGCGCCTGGGGCAAACCTGCCAATAGGGCAGCTTCCTCTAAAGTTAGCTGGTCTACGTTTTTGTTGAAATAAACGATAGAGGCGGCTTGAATACCATGGGCCCCTTCACCAAAATAAATGCCGTTTAGATATTCCTGCAGTATCTCATCCTTGGTTAGATGACGCTCTATTTGGATGGCTAAAAACATTTCTTGCACTTTTCGTCTAAACTTCTTTTCTGTGCCAATGTTTGTCACCGATGACTGACGGGCTAACTGTTGGGTAATGGTACTGGCTCCTTGATCTAGGCTGCCGGTTTTTAAATCAGCCCAGGCTGCACCAAAGATTCGGTAAATATCTACACCCCTGTGGCTATAGAAACGAGTATCTTCTATTGCAATAAAGGCGTTCTTTACCATTTCCGGAACATCTTTTATGTCCACAGGCGTGCGATTTTCAATGCCCACTCGGGCCACCAGGTTGTCATCTTTGTCATAGATTTCTGTGGATGCAGCAAAGTTAATGTCACTGGGACTAAATGCCGGCATGTCGGCAACACTTGAGTAAACAAAGGCCAGCCCTGCGGCACCGATAACCATGGCAAAAAAAATTACAGTTACCAGAGCAAAACGTAATACATTTAGTTTTCTGCGACGACGAGTTTTCTTTGTCAAGACCAAGTCCTCCTTCGGACTTTTTACCTCGATTATAACATATAGAGGTAAAAGTATTGTAGATAAAATTTACCAACCTTGTCAGAGCTTGTTTAATTTTGATATAATACATAAGGTTTGATGCTTGCGGCAACTGTTAAATTCACTAAAGCAGCATACTTATCAGCCGTTTAGTCATAAGGTCGGCTTTATTTGCGCCAATGCCTAATTTTGAAAGGAGTTATGTAAAGTGTCCTTTATAGAGCAGGATTTAGAAAAACAACTGGAAGTAATCCGGCGCGGTGTCGCTGAAATTATACCGGAAGAAGAATTGGTTGAGAAATTAAAGGAATCGATTAAAAACAATAAACCCTTAAAGGTAAAGCTGGGGCTTGACCCCACTGCCCCGGATATTCACCTGGGTCACACGGTGGTGCTGCAAAAGCTTCGCCAATTTCAGGATTTAGGACACAGCGTAATTATTATATTAGGTGATTACACCGGGCGCATTGGCGACCCCAGCGGTAAATCAGAAACAAGAAAACAACTCACCGAAGAAGAAGTGTTATTTAATGCTCAAACCTATGAGAAACAAATATTTAAGGTGCTGGATAAGGAAAAGACCAGGGTGGTGTTTAACAGCCAGTGGCTGGCGCCCTTGACCTTTAAAGAGGTGCTCACCCTTTCGGCTAAGTATACCGTGGCCCGAATGCTTGAACGGGATGATTTTCAAAAACGATTTACAGCAAACCTGCCAATCAGTATACACGAGTTTTTCTACCCCCTAATGCAGGGGTATGATTCAGTGGCGCTGGAAGCTGATATAGAACTTGGCGGCACCGACCAAAAATTCAACCTATTGATGGGTCGTCATTTGCAAAAAGAATATGGCCAACAACCGCAAATAGCCATAACAATGCCGATATTAGAAGGGCTGGACGGTGTTAACAAAATGAGCAAAAGCCTGGGTAATTATATCGGTATTGATGAACCGGCCAACGAAATGTACGGCAAGACAATGTCTATTCCGGATGACTTGATGGTCCGCTATTTTGAATTGGTAACCCGGGTACCCCTGGAGGAAGTACGTCAAATAGAGGCGTCCCTAAAAGAGGGCAGTGCCCATCCCAGGGATATTAAAATGCGATTGGGTAGAGAGATCGTTACTATCTACCACGGAGCAGAGGCTGCCCGTAGGGCTGAGGAGGCATTTGTAAAGGTATTTCAGCAGCGAAACCTGCCTGATGATATACCCGAGTTTAAAATTACCGATGAAATGATGGAGGAGGGGCAGGTGGTTTTACCTAAGCTTTTGTTGGCCGCCAACATGGTTGCCAGCACAAGTGAAGCCAGAAGGCTTGTAAAACAGCGGGCAGTAAGAATTGACGGGGAAACGGTTACAGATGCCAACCTGCGCTTTAATGTTGATAAGGAAATGATTATTAATGTAGGAAAACGAAAATTTGCAAAAATATTACCCCAATAATAACAAATAAGGCACTCCCGCCTCATAATATATATGGGGGGGGAGTGCATGTTTAAAAAAAGGCGTCACATCTCAAGCACAGCCTTTTTTCTGTTTTTAATGTTTGTATCAATTCTATTTATATACTTGATAGTTGATAGAAATTTACGCCCCACCATTTTAGGCATTGCCGAAGCACAGGCTAAGTTGATTGTCAGTGAAGCGGTGAGTGTGGCGGTGCAGCAAAAGGTGGCGGAGGAGAAGGTCAGATATCAAGACTTGGTCACTGTGCACAAGGATGCCAATGGTAAGATAGTAATGATGCAAGCCAACACTGTAACAATTAATCAAATTTCCACCGATCTTACCATTGAAGTTGTCAAAGCTCTGAGACAAATCGAATTGAATGAGTTAAAAATTTCATTGGGTCAAGCCCTGGGCAGTCACTTTTTAGCTAACTATGGTCCACGAATTAATGTCAGTGTGCTGCCGGTGGGCAGCGTTAAGGTGCTGGTTTCAGACTCCTTTAGCGCCGAGGGAATCAACCAAACAAGACATCAAATTAAGCTGGACTTAAATACAGATGTAAAAATTGTAATCCCCCTTTATGAAAAAGATATCACTGTACATACTGTTGTACCCCTTACCGAAAGCATTATAGTGGGAGATGTGCCCGAAACCTGGGTTAGCATCCCCGGTGGCATAATAGGCGGCATAGGGGGAGAGGCCTTGCTGGGGAGCCAATAAAGAAATCCTGGGCATTATGCCCAGGATTTCTTTATTGTTTATTTGTCGCGGTTCTTAGTTGCGATACCAATACATATGGCCGCTCCGCCCCACATTAGTATCATAGCAAAAACCATCATTACAACTGCGCTGGTAGTCATTATTTATCTACCCCCTTAAATAAAGACCTTTCGTCTTTCCACTTTAATGAAGCTAGGAGGAAGCCGCCAATAATAACTATACCAAAGGCCAGCCAACCGAAAGAAATCAGTGCATTTAGCGGATAACTGTCGTAACCGTCGCTGACAGTTCCGACCAAGTTCCGTATCGCCATGTAACCAAGTACCGCCGGGGTGACAAACTTAATGCAGATGATCCACCAGGAACCCACAGCGAAGTCGGAAACTTGATTGACGTGCTCTTGGATAGTTTTTAGGTTAAAGAACCAGCCCACCAAAATAACCTGAATTAGACCCGCAAACACGATACCGAAGTTGTTGACGAAGTAGTCTAAAATGTCCAGTATATACAGGCCTGCTCCGGTTGCAAATATTAGACTGCAGGTGGCGGCAACAGCAACATAAATTACCACTGCCTTTTTCCGGGCCATATTAAATTTATCCATAAAGGAGGATATGGCGGCCTCGTTAATGGAAATTAACGAAGATATGCCGGCAAAGGTAAGGGATAAGAAAAACAATATGCCAAATATAGGTGCAAAGGATCCCAAGGTGCTGATGGCTGTCGGAATTGTTACAAAGGCCAGACCGACACCGGAAGCCACAACTTCTTCAAGACCTACGCCCTGGGCATATGCCATGTGGCCCAGAATACCGAATACTGCAATACCTGCCAGTAAGCTAAAGCTGCTGTCTAAGAAACCGGTTATAAAGCCGTTGTTTACACAGTCAGACTTCTTAGGTAGGTAGCTTGAATAAGCAATCATGATAGCAAAACAGATACTTAAAGAAAAGAACACTTGACCGTATGCCGCAGTCCAAATTCGGAAATCCAATAGCTTGCTGAAATCAGGCTGGAAGAGATAGTTTAAGCCGTCCAGTGCTCCGGGCAGGGTGATGCCGCGAACGGTAATCAGAATAATCAAGACAAACAGTGTAGGCATCAGTATCCGGTTAATTTTTTCAATACCGCCTTTAACACCGCCGTAAAGGGCGGCAAATGTGATACCCCAGGCAATTATCAGCGGAATAAGAATACCGGTTTTTAGTCCACCCAGATCAAAGGGACTGTCGGTTAAACCGAGATAAGAGCCAAAGAAGAACCCGCCTGGGTCACTTCCCCATGCTCCTGATACAGAAAAGGCTACATAAGAAATTGCCCATGCAACAATAATTACGTAATAAACTGCAATAAAGAAACAAACCAGTACCTGCCACCAACCAAGCCATTCCCATTTGCGGTTAATTTTGGCAAAGGTTAGAGGTGCAGAACCACGGAATTTATGGCCTAAGCCAAATTCAAGAATTAAAATTGGAATACCTGCTGTTAATAGAGCAAATAAATAAGAAATAAAGAATGCACCGCCGCCGTTTTCATAGGCTACGTATGGGAAGCGCCAAATATTTCCCAGGCCCACGGCGGAACCTACGGCAGCTAAAACAAAGCCTGCCCTGGTACCCCATTGTTCGCGTTGTGCCACGTTTTTAACCTCCTCGATAATAGTAAATAATAGCTTGTAAATTTAGACTGATTTTTTTAGTTACCACCTCCCGATTGTGATGGATTGAGTAAAGCACTGGCAAGGCATAGGAGTATTTTTCGACATTATTTAAAAAATTCCTTCATTGGTCACTGTTCAAATAACTGACACTATGTAACCAAAAAACCCGCTCGATAGCGAGCGGGCCTTTTGGTCATTTCTATTAGTGGTCGCTATCGCCTTCAGGCAGACCTTCGGGCTTGCGATATACTCCACGGGGCACATAGTGGGTATGCAGCAATTTGTGTGAAAGCTCGCCCAGTGGCTTTTCAAGATAGTCCTCATATATGGCCTTAATTGCCGGGTTTTCGTGGGATTTACGCAGGGGCAGTTCTTCGTCCGCTTTGTAAATTCCCGCAATACGGGCCAGCCTTACTTCTAAGTTGGTGGGTATCGGTTGACCGCCGCCACCAATACATCCGCCGGGGCAGCACATAACTTCTATGAAGTGGTAATCTGCCTTGCCTTGGCGGATAAGATCCAATAGCTTGCGTGCATTACCCAAGGTATGGGCCACCGCAACTTTTACATCCAGGTCACCAACCTTAACGGTGGCTTCCTTTATGCCTTCCATACCGCGAACAGCTGTGAAGTTAATGTCTTCCAGGGTTTCATTAGTGATTAACTCATATGCCGTACGCAGGGCAGCTTCCATCACACCGCCGGTGGCACCGAAGATAACGGCTGCGCCGGTGGAGAGTCCCAGCGGATCATCGTAGTCTTCTTCCGGTAGGGTATCCCAGTTGATGCCGGCGTTACGGCACATCCGGGCCAGCTCACGGGTGGTGAGAACAACGTCCACATCCTGGTAGCCGCTGTCGTACATTTCATCCCGCTGGCACTCAAACTTCTTAGCAGTACACGGCATTATAGATACACTGTAAATATTCTCTGCAGCTATACCGGCCTTTTGCGGGTAATAAGCCTTAATTAAAGCACCAAGCATTTGCTGCGGAGACTTACAGGTGGACAGATGAGGCAGTAGGTCCGGGTAATAGTGTTCAATATACTTGATCCAACCGGGGCTGCATGAGGTAATCATGGGTAATACGCCCCCGTTAGTTACCCGGTCAATTAATTCTGTACCTTCTTCCATAATTGTAAGGTCGGCACTGAAGTCGGTATCAAAGACTTTATCAAAACCTAGCCTTCTTAATGCAGCTACCATTTTGCCTGTGCTAATGGTACCGGGTTCCATACCAAATTCCTCTGCTATGGCGACCCGTACTGCAGGGGCGGTTTGCACCACCACGTGCTTGTTTTCATCTGCCAATGCTGCCCATACCTTGGCGGTATCGTCTTTTTCAACAATGGCGCCGGTGGGGCATACCAGTGTACATTGTCCGCACATGGCGCAGTTAACGTCAATTAACTGTTTGCCAAAGGGAGGTGCAATGGTGGTTTCAAAACCACGATTAACAGGCCCAATGGCTTTTACGCCTTGAATCTTTTCGCACACAGCTACGCAACGGCGGCATAGAACGCACTTGCGCGGGTCGCGAACAATGGATGGGGCGGAATCGTCAATATCGTCAATGGTGGCACTTTTGGCAGCACCACGGGTAAAGCGAACTTCTTTTATTCCAAAAGCCTCGGCTAAATCTTGCAGTTCACAATTTGTGTTTCTTAGACATGTCAGGCACTCTGCGGGGTGATCTGACAGTATTAACTCAAGGGTTAACTTACGGGATTTACGCACCAGCTCTGAATTGGTTTTAACTACCATTCCCTCAGCCACCGGGCACACGCAGGCAGCTTGCAGGGCGCGGGCACCCTGCACTTCCACCACGCAGATGCGGCAGGCACCGATGGCGTTTATGTCTTTCATGTAGCAGAGGGTGGGAATTTCAATGCCAATTAACTTGGCCGCTTCCAAGATAGTGGTACCCTGTTCCACTTCCACCTTCTGGTTATCAATCGTCAAGGTTACTGTTGCCATGCCTAGTTTCCCTCCTATCCTACGAGGTGGCTCTCTTAGCGCCTCTGATTTTACATACGCCTACCGGGCAAGTTTTGTCCTTAATGTGAGCCTCATACTCATGCCGGTAGTACTTCAAAGTGCTTAACACAGGGTTGGGAGCTGTTTGTCCCAATCCGCACAGGGCAGATTGTTTAATGTTGTAAGCCAGCTCTTCTAATAACTCAATATCACCCTCACGGCCTAGACCTTTAGTGATGCGCTCAATAATTTCTAACATCCGCTTAGTGCCTAAGCGGCAGGGTGTACACTTACCGCAGGATTCCTCTTGGGTGAATCCAAGGTAGAACTTTGCCAAGTCTACCATGCAGGTACTTTCATCCACTACAATTAAACCGCCGGAACCTACAATTGAACCTAGAGAAGCCAGAGTTTCATAATCTAAGGAAGCATCCAGGTGGTCTGCGGGTATACAGCCGCCGGAGGGACCTCCGGTTTGGGCAGCCTTAAATTGTTTGCCGTCGGCTATGCCGCCGCCTATTTCCTCAACAACTTCTCTCAGGGTTATGCCCATTGGCACTTCTACCAGGCCGCTGTTGACCACTTTACCGGCCAGGGCAAATACCTTAGTGCCCTTAGACTTACCTACGCCTATTCCGGCGTACCATTCAGCGCCTTTTAAAATGATTGGGCAAATGTTGGCCCAGGTTTCCACGTTATTAATGGTTGAGGGCTTTCCAAATAAGCCTGACACCGCTGGGAAGGGAGGACGGGGTCTCGGTTCACCGCGCTTGCCTTCGGTGGATGCCATTAGGGCAGTTTCTTCACCACATACAAAGGCACCTGCACCTTCGCGAATTTCGATGTCAAAACTAAAGTCGGTGCCCATGATGTTCTTACCCAGCATACCCTTTTCATAGCTGACTTCTAAAGCTTTCTTAAAGTTTTTAATTGCCAGTGGATATTCTAAGCGAATATAAGCATAGCCTTTGCTGGCACCGGTTGCATAACCGCAAATGGCCATGGCTTCAATTACAGAGTAAGGGTCGCCGGTTAATACGGCATTGTCCATAAATGCACCCGGGTCACCTTCGTCACCGTTACAAATGACATACTTTTGATCTGCCTCTTGGTCGGCCATAAACTGCCATTTTAGTCCTGTGGGGAAACCGGCTCCGCCACGTCCGCGCAGACCGGAGTTTTTAATTTCATCAATAACCTGTTGAGGTGTCATTTCGTTTAGGACCTTGGCCAGGGCTGCAAAACCGTCAACGGCCAGATATTCTTCAAAGGAAACCGGATCGATCAGACCGCAGTTGCGCAAACTAATTTTGTGTTGTTTTTTGAAGAAGTCCATTTCCGGTAGAGTAGCCTGTAACTCACCGGCAGCATTGCGGTAACACAGGCGTTCAACAATCTTATCGTTTTTAAGGTGATCGTTTACAATATCAGCGATGTCGCCGGGTTGCACACTGCAGTAATGGTAGGCACCTGGGTACACCATCACTACGGGGCCCAGTTGGCATGCCCCCATGCAGCCCGTTTGCAATAACTTAACCGAATTTTTAAGACCACTGTCGGCAATTGCTTTTTCTAATTCTTCTGCCACTGCTTGGCAACCTGTTGAGTGGCAGCCTGTCCCGCCACATACCAATACGTGATATTTATATTCATCGGTGGGAGCTCCGCCGAGGCGTACGGCTAGAGCCTCTTTAGCACTTTTTCTAATATTTTCTAATTCTTGAAATGTCATTTTATATATTCACCTCCCCGGAGGTATTATTCATACTTAGCCAGTACATCGGCAACTTTATCGGGGGTCACCCGAGGATGTACTTCGCCATTTATTGTCATAACCGGAGCAATACCACATGCACCTAAGCAACGAACAACATCAAAGGTAAAGCGGCGGTCTTCGGTGGTATCACCGGCTTTAATATTCAATTCTTTTTCAATGGCTGCTTGTACTTCAGGGGCACCTTTAACATAGCAGGCGGTTCCCAGACATAGGTTTATGCTATGTCTGCCCCTTGGCCGCAGGGTAAAAGCAGCGTAGAAGGTAGCTACACCGTACACATCGGTAAGTGGTACATTCAATTCTTCAGCAACCCTAATCATCACATCTTGTGGTAGGTATCCCAAAGCTTCTTGAATTCCGGCCATAACCACTATTAGGTTGTTAGGGTTACCGCGGTTCTCTGTAATTAGAGCATCTACTTTTTTGTCCATTTCGGACTGGCAGTTGCAGTTGCATTCTGCGCCCATGTAGTCGGATCCTCCTTTCATGCTTCCTTGGAGCTATTTGTGATATTGTGTTATCACCCTAGTAATAAATATTTACAGTGGATAAACTTCTCTTAACTAACACCACCTTTCTGTTTTCATTATGTCAACCCCTCCAGTAGTTAACTAGTTATCGTAAAGAAGGGTATTGTGTGACCATTTGTGAAGATATTTTAAACCTATGCTTAGGGTTAGTAAAAAATTACTAGGCAGCTACAAGTAAATAATGCCATAACATGGTAGTATATTTGTCAAATTTTTGTAAAATAAAAATATTCAAACATTTCTGTGATTAGTATTATTGTACTGCTATCTTTCTTTTTAAGCAACCCCTTTTTTTTGTGTAATTTATCTGATATGATAGAATTTCCGTTTTTTGCTGTGCATTAGTGCAATTATTTAATGCTAACAAGCGCATGTCTGGCGGGTCACAATCTTAAAGGGAAAAATGCCAGGCCCCTTTTTTGTTTTCTAACTGTAATTATTTTGTTTGCACTTGAACTATATGTTGTGATAATATTGATGTTGTAAATCTGACTTTACATGTGGAGGGGTTTGTTCTTGTTAATTAAGGATGTGGCGGATAAACTCACAAAATGGCTAGAGACCGAGCTGGAGGAGTCAGGTGCTAAAAGTTTTATAGTGGGATTGAGTGGTGGTATTGACTCTGCCGTGGTAGCTGCGCTGTGTAAAAGGGTGAGGCCAAATGATACTTACGGAATAATTATGCCTTGTTATAGTAATCCACAGGATGCCAAAGATGCCCAACTGCTAGAGGACGCCTTAGGCATCAATGTTAAAACGGTGGTGCTCGATGAGGTTTTTGATGTCTTGCTGTCTAAAATTACCGATGAGTGTTATGAAGACAATATAACCAATTTAACTTTTGCTAACATTAAACCTAGATTGCGGATGACAACACTTTACTTCTATGCTGCAAAATATCATGGACTGGTGGTGGGCACCAGTAATAAAACGGAACTTACAGTGGGTTACTTTACTAAATATGGCGACGGCGGTTGTGATTTACTTCCCTTGGCCAATTTGGTTAAAGAAGATGTTTTTGAATTAGCTAAAATATTAGGTGTGCCTGAACCAATAATTAATAAACCACCGTCTGCCGGTCTATGGAGCGGGCAAGATGATGAAAAAGAAATGGGTATTACCTATAGGGAACTGGATGACTATCTTAAAACAGGACAAGCAGAACCCCGTGTTAAAAAAATCGTGGATGAACTTAATCGCAAGAGCGAACACAAGCGTCGCTTACCCCCAAAACCGCCAAAGTTTTAAATATATGATTTTTTGCAGGGGGCAGCTTACACTGTCCCCAATTTATTTTATAGCATACATGCCGCTGGGGGATATATAACTTAAGAGACATAATATAGGGACATTATATAAGGAAAGAATTAATTTTCACAAGCAAGAGGTGAATTTTATGGCTGGCCATTCAAAGTGGTCTAATATAAAAAGAAAAAAGGCAAAGGTAGATGCTCAAAGGGGTAAAATTTTCACAAGGCTGTCCAAAGAGATAATGTTGGCTGCAAAACTGGGGGGTGGAGACCCTGCGGGAAATATACGTTTAAAGGCTGCCATAGAAAAGGCTAAAGAGGCCAATATACCCAATGATAATATTCAAAGGGCAATATTAAAGGGTACAGGACAATTGAGTAGTTCCGGCATGGAAGAGATAATCTATGAGGGTTATGGCCCCGGCGGTGTGGCCGTAATGATGAATATATTGACCGATAATCGCAATCGGACAGCCGGTGAAATACGTCACCTTTTTTCAAAGCACGGCGGTAACCTGGGTGAGAGCGGCTGTGTTTCTTGGATTTTTGAACGTAAAGGTTTGTTAGTTATTGAGAAAGAAAGTGGCGTCAACGAAGATGAATTGCTGCTCACAGCCCTGGAAGCCGGTGCCGAGGATGTAAAGTCTGAAGAAGATGTGTATGAGATTTTTACGGCGCCGGATGACTTTGCCACAGTCTTAGAACAGTTGGAGCAGCAAAATATAGATATTGCCGAGGCAGATATTACTATGGTGCCCCAAACAACGGTAAAACTAGAAGGTGAAGATGCCGAAAAAATGATTAAGCTAATGGAGCTTTTAGAAGAATTGGATGACGTTGAAGATGTATATGCAAACTTTGAGCTGGAAGATGCATAAGTAGGTGAACGATCACCGGTAAGATACTTCCAAGTAGACAGTCTAAGGATTAAAATTAGATTATCTACTTGGAGGTATTTTTTTATTTCTTTATTATTTGCCAAGCCAGTATTGCCAGAAAGGGGAATTTAAGAATAAGTTTTAACATACTTTTCACCTTATATTTTTTTACTAATGTATGCAGGGGTGCAGTGATTTGTTAGTGGGCAGCCGTTTTTATGTATTAATAGGGGCGCTTATGGAAAAAATATCTAGCTAGAAGAGCAATATTGATGAGGTGGGTATGGATGAATGGGCGCCGATTAATATACCTAACGGTAAGTTTGTTAGCGGTGGTTTTTTTGTTGGGCTTTGCCTATTTGGTCACTGTAAAATTATTTAGCCCAATAAACCAAGGTCTTGCAATGAATGTGTCTGCAAACGGGGCAGATTTGGTTGTCAGTGATGATACGGTGCTGCGCATCAAAAATATTTATACTTGTAATGATGAAGAAGACTTGGGGGAAGAAGCCGCTGTTACCGGGTTAAAGGGCATGACTTATGAAGATTTACAGCAAATTTTTTCACCGGAAGACGGCTGGCAAGTAACTTTTGATTCGCCCAATGAGCTGGTGCTGGGCAGAATGATAGGTGAATTGTGCGCAAGGCATCAGCAATACCGGCACCTGGGAGTTTACCAAGAAAAGCTGGCTGTGTTTCAAGGGCCTTTAGGGGTGGATGCTGTTATGCTGCAGGTGCTGCAGCGCCCCGTCAAAGATTTACCGCCGGCTATGCGGGAACAGCTGGAGCAGGCCAAGAATTTCACTGACTTACCTTTGCAAACTAAGGAACTGCTAAAAAAAGAACTGGAATTTGAAAACGAAAAGAAGTTAAATGCTGTTTTAGAGAACTTGGATGAGCTTCACTAGGATGGGGTAGTCACATTTTGGGGCTAATGGTATAATATACATGTGAACAATTGTTCTTTAGTTAATTAGTTGGAGGTAAGTGAATGATTATAATGGGGGTTGATCCTGGAACAGCCATTACAGGTTATGGACTGGTTTATTATTCTCGCAACAGATTTAAACTGGTTGATTGTGGAGTGATTAGGACCCAATCAACATTACCTCTATATAAACGGTTAAGCACCTTGTACAGCGATTTAACTGCACTGATTAATGAATTTAAGCCCCAGCAGTATGCGGTTGAAGAGCTTTTCTTTAACAAAAATACCCGTACCGCATTGGCGGTGGGCCACGCCAGGGGTGTGGCTTTACTTGCGGGAGCCAAGGTTGGGTTGGATGTATTTGAATATACGCCCTTGCAGGTGAAACAGGCTGTGGTAGGTCATGGGCGTGCCCAAAAACATCAGGTACAGTATATGGTGAAGGAAATACTTAAATTGCCGGCGGTGCCTAAGCCCGATGATGCAGCAGATGCTCTGGCAGTGGCCATTTGTCACGCCCATTTTACCGGTGCCATGGGGAGGGTTTCCCTATGATAGCTTTTCTGCGCGGCAAATTGGCTGCTGAAACAATTGGTTCGGTGGTGCTGGATGTAAACGGTGTCGGTTATAGACTGCTGGTGCCTAACAGTACCTCTGCGCTGATGCCAAAGATAGGTGAAGAGGTTTTTTTGTACACTCATTTAGTTGTACGTGAAAATAACATGCAGCTCTATGGCTTTAGTACGGAGGATGAGCTCTCTACATTTTTAGCCCTACTGAATGTTACCGGTGTGGGCCCTAAGGGGGCCTTATCGGTGCTGTCCGTATACCGGCCGGGGGAGTTTAAAAGTATTATTGACCGTGAGGATATAAAGGCAATTATTAAGGTGCCCGGCGTTGGCAAGAAAACGGCACAGCGGCTAATTTTGGAATTAAAAGATAAGCTTGCTGATATTAAACCGGTGGAACAAAATAGCCAGTCACCGGGAAATTCCCTTGGTTCTTTGAGGGTTGATGCAGAATTTGCCTTGTTGGCATTGGGTTATAAACAATCCGAGGCACAAGAGGCGGTGCTGTGGGCGGCAGAATATCAGCCTGCGCCGGAGGATACTGCCGGTTTAGTAAAACTGGCACTTAAATACTTAATGACAAATAGCGGTGATAAAAGATGATTGAAAGGGATCAGCGCATGGTTACTGCCACTGTAACTGAGCATGACAATGAATTGGAAAACAGTTTAAGGCCCCGTTTTTTGGGGGAATATATAGGGCAGCAAAAGGTGAAAGAAACAATAGAGCTGTTTATTAAGGCTGCCCAAGGACGGGGAGAAATACTGGATCATGTCTTGTTATTCGGTCCGCCAGGCCTTGGCAAAACCACCTTGGCGGGGATTATTGCCAATGAAATGGGGGTTGACCTTCGCATCACCTCCGGGCCGGCCATTGAGCGCCCCGGGGATTTGGCAGCCATTCTTACCAACTTAAATCACGGGGATGTGCTGTTTATAGACGAAATACATCGCTTAAGTCGTTCGGTGGAAGAAGTTTTGTACCCTGCCATGGAAGATTTTGCCCTGGATATTGTAATTGGCAAGGGCCCGGCGGCACGCTCGATAAGGATTGACCTGCCTAAATTTACCTTGGTTGGGGCCACCACCCGGGCAGGTTTGTTGACCTCCCCCCTTAGGGACAGGTTTGGTGTGCTCAGCAGGCTGGAGTTTTATAAGCCCAGTGAATTGGCGGCTATCCTATGCCGCTCGGCCCGTATATTAGGTGTGCCCTTGGGGGAAGGGGGCGTGGAGGAAATTGCCAAAAGATCCCGGGGGACACCGCGCATAGCAAACAGGCTGTTGAAGCGGGTGAGGGACTATGCCCAGGTTAAGGCAGACGGAGTAATAACAGAGAAAGTTGCTGACAGGGCCTTAGGTTTTTTTGAGGTGGACTCATTGGGTTTGGACAGTTCTGATCGCAGGTTATTAGAAACTATAATTGTAAAATTCGGCGGCGGCCCGGTGGGTTTAGATACCCTTGCAGCCTCCACCGGTGACGAGGCAGGTACCATAGAAGATGTGCTGGAGCCATATCTGCTGCAGCAGGGCTTAATATCAAGGAGCCCCAGGGGTAGAATTGCAACTGATTTGGCATATCGCCATCTGGGAATAGCCCGCCCAAGCTAATGGTGCAGCAAAGGATGGCCCTTGGTGCTAATTATCAATCTTAATTATTGAAGAAGGGATGTTTATGCCTAAGATACTACTGCACAGTTGCTGCGGCCCATGTACAATTTACCCTTTGGAGCATTTGTTAACTGAAGAATTCACCGTTATGGCACATTTTTATAATCCAAACATTCACCCCTACACCGAATGGCAAAAGCGCAAGGAAAACTTTAGGTGGTTTGCTGACCATAATCACCTAAAAGCCATTATTGAAGATGACTACGACCTGGAGGGCTTTTTACAAAGGGTGGTGCACCGGGAGACAACCCGGTGTAGGTACTGCTACTGGATGAGGTTAAACAGGACGGCGCAGCTGGCCCGCAAGGGAAAGTTCGATGCCTTTACCACTACGCTTCTTGTCAGTCCCTTCCAAAAACATAATCTGATAAAGGAAATTGGTGAAGAGGTGGGGGAAAAATATGGCGTACCCTTTTACTATGCTGACTTTCGCCCGGGCTTTAAAGACGCTTATATGAAGGCGAAGGAGACCGGCCACTACAGGCAGCAGTACTGCGGCTGTATCTACAGCGAGAAAGAGCGCTATATGAAGAAAGGAGAGAAATAAGATGGAACCCATTCAGTCCCTGGGAAAAATGGTGCTGCTTATGGGAGTGCTGCTGTTAGTGATAGGTGGACTAATGATGGGTTTCGGTAAAATTTTTAATTTCGGCAAACTGCCCGGAGATATTCATATGCAAAAAGGAAACCTTACCGTTTACTTTCCCATAGGCACCATGATAGTGATTAGCTTACTGTTAACAATTTTGGCCAATTTATTTTTTAGAAGATGACTTTTAGGGGCAGCCCCCAGGGGCCGCCCCTAGAAATTTCATCTTTTCGCTCCCCACGGCAGGGAGTTGGCAACATCTGTCGAAATATAGTATTTATGTCAAAATTGGTTTAAATAACAGGGGGAGCAGCAAATGTTTAAAAAAACACTGGCATATTTGACCATATTGGCAGTGGTCTTGTGTACACCCATGCTTTGTCTCAATAACCTGAGTACTGCTGAAGGTGGGGTTGCTGTAACTCCTACTACCATACGCATCGGCCTGTTGCGGGATGTGCCGGAGGTTCATTTTTCTGTGCAGGGTAAATACATGCTAAAGAATGGATACAACGGACAGGTGATAGCCATGGCGGAGCCGGGTCAAGCCTATGTGGTGGAGCCGGCAGACCGAGGGAATTCCATTAGTTTAAGGGCCGGGGGTATGCAGTTAGGCTCCTTTAAAGGACCCATAGTGTTGCAGCGGGTAACCGAAGAAATTAGCATTACCTCGGGCTCCGGTGCGCTGGTTAAAAGAACCGGTGCCCACAGTTTAAGTGCAGTTGATGCCACCGGCGCAGTCACATCACTTTCCGACAATTTATCCGCCTATGCCGTCCTATCTGCCCAGGGGACCGGCAAACTGGTGGCCAATGATGAACTGCACTTGGTTACACTGTACCATGGCGGTTCATCTAAACGATACCGCGGGGATTTTGATTTTAGGATGGGCGATGCCGGCATTACCGCCATTAACGATGTACCCTTTGAAGAATACTTATACAGTGTGGTGCCCAGCGAGATGCCTGCCACTTGGCCGGAAGAGGCATTGAAAGCCCAGGCAGTGGTGGCCCGTACCTATGCCCTATATTCCAGAGGCCAATATATTTCATACGGCTTTGATTTGCTGGCCACCCAGCAAAGTCAGGTTTACCACGGATACGATTACGAACATCCGTCAACCACCCGGGCGGTGCAGCAAACTCAGGGTCAGGTTTTAACCCACCGTGATAGTTTGATAATGTCGGTTTTCCATTCCAGCAGCGGCGGTTATATTGGTAACTGCGGTGAGATTTGGCTGCAAAATGTGCCCTATCTTAAAGCAAAGCCAGATCCCTATGACTACAATGACATACATTACAAGTGGTCGGTAACCGTCAGTGCACAGCAACTGGCTAATCAACTGACTTCAAGGGACTGTGAGTTTAGTGCAGTCTATGATATTCAAGAAGTAAAACGGGATGAAAGTAAATCAAGGGTAACTTCTTTACGCCTGGTGGGTTTAGATGCCAAGGGCAACCCCAAGGAAATTGTCATTTCCAATGCCGACCGGGTACGTACAGTATTGGGTCTAAAAAGCAGCCTTTTCACCATGGACAAACAATATGACAGTGATAACAAGCTGTCTGCGGTGACCTTTGAAGGTAATGGCTGGGGGCACGGTTTAGGAATGAGTCAATACGGTGCCTTGGGAATGGCCAACAAGGGTTATAACTATCAGGACATTTTGCAATACTACTACACAGATGTAAAACTAGATTATAATTATGGAGTATGATGTAGACTGGATATGTATAATACTTCTCACTATGATTATTTCTTGCCTGAGGAATTAATTGCCCAAAGTCCACTGGAAAAAAGGGATCAGTCCAGGCTGATGGTGCTGCACAGAGAAACAGGACTAATTGAGCACCGAAATTTTAGTGATCTTCTTTTATATTTAAAAAAGGGGGATACCTTGGTTGTCAATGAGACCAAGGTACTACCCGCCAGACTTTTCGGTGAACGTCAGAAGACCGGGGCAAAAATAGAAGTGCTGCTCTTAAAACAATTAAGTGAAAGCCGATGGGAAGTGCTGGTCAAGCCCGGCAAAAAGGCAAAAATAGGTGAAAAACTTATATTTAAAAACAAGGGCCGGGTAATAATGGATGCTCTGGTGACAGATAATACCGCTGCCGGTGGTAAGGTGCTGCAATTTAACTACAAGGGTAACTTTCTGGAAGTAATTGATGCCATTGGCACTATGCCCCTGCCACCGTACATAAAGGAACAGTTAAAGGATAAGGACCGTTACCAAACAATTTACGCCCGGCAGGAGGGTTCGGCAGCGGCGCCCACTGCCGGCTTGCACTTTACACCGGAATTAATTGCCGGTTTGCAGCAAGAGGGGATACAAATTGCAAAAATATTATTGCATGTGGGCCTGGGAACCTTTCGCCCGGTACAAACGGAGGACGTTCGCCGGCACCAAATGCATGAAGAATATTACCAGGTTACCCCCCAGGCCGCTGACATTATAAACAGAAACCGTAAACAGGGAGGACGCATTATAGCAGTTGGTACCACCAGTGTGCGCACCCTGGAAACGGTGGCTGATTCCAAGGGTGAGGTACAAGCGGGCAGCGGCTGGACAGATATTTTTATTTATCCCGGCTATAAATTTAAATGCGTAGACTGTTTAATAACTAACTTTCACTTACCAAAATCGACACTGTTAATGTTGGTGTCTGCACTGGCGGGCAGGGATAAGGTACTGGAAGCCTATGGCCAGGCAGTGCAGCACAAGTACAGATTTTTTAGTTTTGGTGATGCAATGCTGATCATATAATTTGGAGGAACTATGAAAGCACCGGTAACTTTTAAAGTAGAAAAAGAAGACAGGCGTACCCGAGCCAGAACAGGGCGCTTGTTTACCCCCCATGGGGAGGTGGAAACCCCAATCTTTATGCCCGTCGGCACACAGGCCACCGTAAAAACCATGACTGCCGACGAGGTAAAAGAGGTGGGTGGCCGGTTAATACTGAGCAATACCTACCACCTATACCTGCGACCCGGCCATGAACTAATCAAGGAGGCGGGAGGCCTCCATAAATTTATGAATTGGCATGGCCCAATTCTAACGGACAGCGGCGGTTTTCAAGTATTTAGTCTTAGCAAGATGCGTAAAATCAGTGAAGAAGGGGTAGAATTTCGCTCACACATTGATGGGTCAAAGCATCTTTTTACTCCGGAAAAGGTAATGGAGATTGAGATGGCCCTTGGGGCCGATATTGCCATGGCCTTTGATGAGTGTGCCCCCTACCCCTGTGATTATAGTTATGCGAAAAAATCATTGGAGTTAACCACCCGCTGGGCAAGACGGTGTAAGGATGCCCACAACAGGGAAGACCAAGCACTCTTTGGCATTATTCAGGGCTCTGTTTACCCGGATCTGCGGGCGCAAAGTGCCCAGCAATTAATAGAAATGGATTTCCCCGGTTATGGCATCGGGGGCCTGTCGGTGGGTGAGCCAAAGCACTTGATGTATGAAATGTTAGAACATACCCTTCCCTTAATTCCCCCTGAAAAACCCCGCTACCTGATGGGGGTGGGTTCGCCTGACTGCTTAATAGAAGGGGTAATCAGAGGGGTGGATATGTTTGACTGTGTGCTGCCCACCCGAACGGCACGCACCGGAACGGTATTTACCCAATATGGCAAGCTAAATTTGAGAAATGCACAATTTGCCAGGGATTTTAATCCCATTGAAGAGGATTGTGATTGTTATGTTTGCCGAAACTATACCAGGGCATATATTCGACATTTAATAAAGGCAGGGGAGGTGCTGGGAATACGGCTTACCACCTGGCATAACTTGTATTTTATTTCGCGCTTGATGGAGAAATTAAGAGAGGCAATAAAAAATGATAATTTATTAGAATTTAGGGAGCATTTTTTTGATAAGTATCGGCAATAATGAAAAATATGGATATAAAAGAAGGAATTCATATAATAAAACAGAATAGGTTATTTTGGAAATAAAAAACTCATTATTCTGCTTATCGAAGGGGGGTTTGGTTTTGAGTCCTGAAATAGTATCAGTTCTTTATATAGTCGGTTTATTTGCGCTGCTGTGGTTTTTATTTATTCGCCCACAACAGAAGCGACAAAAGGAACACAACAAAATGATTAATGAGTTGCAAGTCAACGATGAGGTAACCACCGTCGGTGGTATCTTGGCCACGGTAGTAAAAATCAAGGAAGACACTGTGGTATTAAGACTGGCTGACAATGTAAGGGTGGAGTTCCTTAAAACCGCTGTTGGTCAGGTGCGCCGAAAGGCCAATGAACCAAAGGATGATGACGACTAAAAGAGTAGACTTTGTCTACTCTTTTTCCACATAATTTAAAGGAAATATAGAAGGAGGGCAATACTAAATTGATAACCTTGGAGGATGTTAAAGCCAATCCCATTATAGATGCTTGCATAAGAAAGGGTAACCAATTTTTAGGCGCAATGGGATTTACCGAGCATAGTTACCGCCATATTAATTTGGTTTCCAGCATCGCCCGGGAAATCATTGAAAAACTGGGTTATTCTAAAGAAGATGCAGAACTGGCAGCCATAGCCGGTTACTTGCATGACGTGGGTAATGTTATCAGCAGAAATGACCATGGCATATCAGGGGCAAACATAGTTTTTCCCATACTACTACAGATGGGTATGCCCCCTGATGATGTGGCCACAGTGGTCTCTGCCATTGCCAATCACGAAGAACAATACGGGCATCCGGTAAATCATGTGGCTGCAGCCCTAATCATTGCCGATAAGTCCGATGTGCATCGTTCACGGGTGCGCAACACCGATTTTGCCACCTTTGATATTCACGATCGGGTGAACTATGCCGCTGAACAGGCCTATATTTCAATTAACGAGGAAACACGCACCATTACAATGGAGTTAAACATAGATATTGCCATCAGCTCGCCAATGGAATATTTTGAGATATTCTTAGACAGAATGATACTTTGCCGCCGGGCAGCTGCCCATTTGGGCTGTTCCTTTGAACTGGTCATTAATGGCTCAAAGCTAATTTAAAGGCAGTGGCATAGGGTGTAATTAATTGACAGGGTCCTGTATACAGGTATATAATGTTCTTTGTTTATTGTAGTAAAAGGGGGAACTTTTGATTATGAGATGGGGCAGCACAATTAAATTATTTGTATTGCTAACACTGATAGCAATGGTTGCTGTACTGGCCGTAACCCCTGTTTTTCCCAAAGATAAGGTGCCATGGTTGCCCTTAACCGATAATGTCAACCTGGGACTGGATTTACAGGGCGGGGTACACGTAGTTTTAGAAGCTAAAGATACCGATGACATTAAAGTAGATCAAGAGAAAATGAATGCCCTGTTGGCCAACATTGAGCGCAGGGTAAACGCCTTTGGCGCAGCGGAACCTGTTGTTCAACAGCAGGGTGAACGCAGGGTGGTGGTGGAAATTGCCGGTATTGAAGACCCCGAGGCGGCGGTGGATTCTATGGTAAGAACTGCTTACCTGGAATTTATTGGCCCTGACGGGGAGATAATTCTTACCGGTGCCGATTTGAAAGATGCCCAAGAAAGTCAAGACCCCCAAACCGGTAGAGTGCAGGTAAATTTAGAGTTTACGCCGGAGGGTGCAGCTAAATTTGCCCAAGCCACCACTAGATTTGTTAACCAAAATATTGCCATATATTTAGATGGAGAATTGGTGCAGAATCCCAATGTAGATGAGCCAATTTTAAATGGTAGGGCTATGATCACCGGTTACAGCAGTTTGCCGGAGGCCCATGATGTGGCTGTGCTGTTGCGTTCCGGGGCCTTGCCGGTAAAGGTGGAAGTGGAAGAGAAGCGCACCGTCGGCCCCACCCTGGGCCAGGACTCATTGGACAGCTCTGTTAAAGCCGGGATAATCGGTGTAACACTGATTCTTGCCTTTATGATTACCTATTACCGCATACCGGGATTAATTGCCAATATAGCCTTGCTTATCTATTCATTAATTGTATTGGGGCTCTTTACTGCCTTTAATGTTGTGCTGACCTTACCCGGCATTGCCGGATTTATTCTGTCGGTGGGTATAGCGGTGGATGCCAACATTGTTATATTTGAGCGCATTAAGGAAGAATTGAAAAACGGTAAAAGTTTACGTTCAGCTGTGGATTCAGGGTTTAAAAGAGGTTTTACGGCTGTGCTTGATGCCAACGTCACCACACTGCTGGCGGCGGGAGTGCTGTATTTCCTTGGACACAGTGTAATCAAGGGCTTTGCGCTTACGCTGTTTATCGGCATCTCAGTGAGCATGTTTACCGCTGTTACATTAACACGATGGTTGCTACATCTTACGGTGGATACCCGGTTGATTAAAAATACAAAGTATTTTGGGGCATAAGGGGGGAGAAGCGTGCCTTTTAATCCTTTCAATATAGTTCATAAGCGGAGATACTGGTATATTATATCGGCAATACTCATCATCCCCGGTCTTATATCCTTGTTTTTCCAAGGGTTAAACCTGGGTATCCACTTTACCGGCGGAAATATCACTGAGATTAGGGTGGATCAATCAGTGACCACAGCCCAGGTGCGGGAAGTGGTAAGAAATCAGGAGCTGACTGATCGGTATATTCAAGAAAGTACCGACGGTGTATTTTTAATACGTACCGAAGTGTTGACAGAGCAAGAGACTAATGCTTTGCTGGCTGCACTGGATGAAGAATTGGGTGGCATGACCCTATTGCGCAGCGATAAGGTTGGCCCCACCATCGGCGCGGAAATTGCCCGCAATGCACTGATAGCTTTAGCCATTGCTGCGGTGTTAATGATGTTGTATATTGCTTGGCGGTTTGAATTTACCAAGGGCCTTGCAACCATTGCCACCATAGTACATGATGTGCTGGTGACGGTGGGTATAATATCACTGTTACAGTTGGAAGTTGACAGTGCCTTTGTTGCCGCTGTCTTAACCATAGTTGGTTATACCATTAACGCCACCATTATAATCTTTGATCGAATCAGGGAAAATATGGTATTAAAAAGGGGCATGAAAGTAGACCAAGTTATTAACATCAGTGTGTGGCAAACCTTGAATAGAACCGTTAATACTTCACTTACAGTATTGTTTGTGCTGGTGCCCTTGTTTATTTTTGGCGGCACCACCTTAAAGGGCTTTGCCCTGGCCTTGATCATCGGTGTTACTGCCGGGGCTTATTCATCAATGTTCTTGGCCGGTACCCTGTGGTATGACATAATCGGTGAAAGACGCCGTAAAAGGCTGGTGCGGGGTGAACAGAGTTAAATAATAAAATACGCGGGTTAGCCCGCGTGATTTTTTTATACTTATAAAAAAGCTCATGATCCTTTGAGGGGGGTAAGCAGTTGAAACATTTAAAAAAAGGTGAAGGTGGCAATAGAGTTATCATATCGGTAATTGGAAAAGACCGGGTGGGTATAATTGCCGAAGTTACCACCATATTACAGCAGTCCAATATAAATGTGTTAGATATTAGTCAAACCATTATGCAGGATTTATTTGCCATGATATTAGTGGCCGATATGAATGAAAGTAAAGTAGACATGGCGGAATTAAAAGATCTGCTCATCGCCAAGGGTGAAGAATTGGGTGTTCGCATTGATGCCCAACATGAAGATGTATTTTTATACATGCATAGGATATAGGGGGCAGTAAGGGATGCTGACGATGAAGGAAATATTAGAAACTATACGCATGGTACAGGAAGAAAACTTGGATATTCGCACCATCACCATGGGGATAAGCCTAAGGGACTGTGCCCACCCGGACCCTAAAGTTGCAACGGGAAAAATATATGATAAAGTAACCAGGTTGGCAGAACGATTAGTGGTGACAGGGGAAGAAATAGAAAAGGAATATGGAATCCCCATAGTTAACAAGCGGATTTCTGTAACTCCCATATCTATGGTGGCTGAGGCCAGCGATACCGATGACTATGTAATCTTTGCCAAGGCCCTTGATGAAGCTGCCGAACAGGTGGGGGTAAACTTTATCGGCGGTTTTTCCGCACTGGTACATAAGGGTTTTACCAAGGGGGACAGAATACTGATAGATTCCATCCCGGAAGCATTGGATGTCACCCACCGGGTATGTTCATCGGTGAACGTGGCCACCACTAAAGACGGCATCAACATGGATGCGGTGTATCGGATGGGCCAGGTGGTGGTGGAAACTGCCCGGCGCACTGCCGATCGGGATGGACTGGGCTGTGCCAAGCTGGTGGTATTTGCCAACGTTCCTGAAGACAACCCCTTTATGGCCGGGGCTTTCCACGGGGTGGGGGAACCGGAATGTGTAATAAACGTTGGGGTGAGCGGGCCCGGTGTGGTTAAGAATGCAGTGGAAAAGGTTAAGGATCAGGATTTTGGTGTGCTGGCTGACACCGTTAAGAAAACCGCCTTTAAAATTACCCGCATGGGTGAACTGGTGGGACGGACGGCGGCAAAAAAATTAAATGTTCCCTTTGGCATAGTGGATCTTTCGCTGGCCCCTACCCCTGCGGTGGGAGACAGTGTGGCTGAAGTTCTCGAAGCCATGGGACTGGAACGCTGCGGTACCCACGGCACCACTGCTGCCTTGGCCCTTTTAAATGATGCGGTGAAAAAGGGCGGCGCCATGGCTTCGGGCTACGTGGGTGGTTTATCCGGTGCTTTTATACCGGTAAGTGAAGATGCCGGGATGATCAGGGCCGTGGAAGAAGGGGTATTAACCCTGGAAAAACTGGAGGCCATGACCTGTGTATGTTCAGTGGGTTTAGATATGATAGCGGTGCCGGGCGATACCCCTGCGGAAACAATTGCCGCCATTATAGCAGACGAGGTGGCCATTGGGATGATAAATATGAAAACCACTGCCGTCAGAATAATTCCGGCCCTTGGCAAAAAAGTAGGGGACAGCGTCGAGTTCGGCGGTTTACTTGGCAAAGCCCCGGTGATGCCTGTAAAACAAGCTTCATCCAGTCTTTTTGTGAAAAGGGGAGGCAGAATACCGGCGCCCATTCACAGTTTGAAGAACTAGGTATAAATACATTGGGACGGAAATAAGGGCAGTCAGGGTAGGACTGTCTAGAAGATGGGCGGGCTATTTTTTACCAAGGCCTAATTTATAAGGGCATAACATATTAGTCACATGTAATATGTTATGTCCTTTCTTGTTCAACTAACGGCCCCCCTTAGTTGAAAATTATTTATACTAAAGGTCCTTTCTATTTTCTTTTGTTGCCCTTCATAAGCTGAGAACATAGCGTACATCTGTCAGTGGTTTATTATTAATTTCTAATTCATATTCATCATTATTGCAGTAAAAACCAAACTTCTCATAAAACCTTTCTCGCCCCATGGTTATCCCACAACACCCATAAATAACAATTCTTGTACCCCTTACTTTTCATATCAGTTAATGCTGTTTTTAACAGCCTATGTCCGTACCCTTTTCTCCAATAATCAGGAAGTATGTATATACTAACAATTTCCCGCCAATCTAAAAACTTTATATCCCTTGCTTTCCCAAAAGCAATACAGCCAACGGGGGTTTCATTAACATATAAAAGTTTTACAGTAAGAATGTTATTACCTATCCAATTTTAAAAGGCATTGACCTAAAAATCATCTTTAAGTTCATCCAAATATCCTTGGGGTATTATTCCTTTATAAGCAGTTTCCAACTCAGGGCGTGTATTTTGCTGATAATTTTTCTTTTTTGATGAAATGATAAAAAATGTATTATAGGGCAAATTAACAGCAGGGCAAATAGTTTAAGTAATAATTCATCTTCATCATTGACTTATATAAATTATCCAGGGGGATGAATAATGGCTGAAGTGACTGATAAAACTTTAAAAGCCCTGGAAGAGCGCATTCATAAGTTGGCCTTTAATATGGAAAAAATGAGGCTGGCTGAATATGTTCAACTGTTAGAAAGTCCCCTGAAATTGGTATGGATTAACTTTATTGGCGGTGTGGCCAGGGGGTTGGGAATTGGCGTAGGCTTTGCAGTGCTGGGTGCCTTTGTGGTTTATATTTTAAAATCTTTGGTGACTGTTCCGGTGATCGGCAACTTTGTGGCCCAGATAATTGAAATTGTACAAATAAGACTGGGTACATATTGACGGCTGTGTTTTTCTTACTTTAGAGGCGTGGAGGGTGATGCAGGGTGCAGCACAGACAGTTGCAATATTTGAAGCATTTAATGCTGAAGGAAAAGCAGCAACAACTAGAACGCATCAGAAGCATTAATGAAGGCGGTTTGGGGGAATCGATGGACAACTCCTTTGGTGAACTGTCCACCATAGACAATCACCCCGGAGATGTGGGCACAGAAATGTTTGAACGCAGTAAAGATTTTGCATTGAAGGAACAGGCCAGCACGGTAATTAAGGCCATAGACAAAGCTATGCAGGCCATGAATGAGGGTACCTATGGTAAATGTGAAAGGTGCGGGGCAAATATTCCCTACGAGCGTCTAGAGGCAATGCCATATACCACCATATGTAAGCATTGTAAAACTGAAGATGAGAATGCAGCCACAGGCAGGTATTCCCGGCCCGTAGAAGAAGAGGTGCTGCTAGCGCCCTTTGAGCGCAGTTTTAATGATAATACAGAAAAAAACTTTTACGACGGGGAGGATACCTGGCAGGAGGTGGCCAGACATGGCACCAGCTATGAAATTGATCCGGAATATGAGGTGGACAGCATAGACCCGGAGGGTGACCAAGGCCAGGTTCAGGGTGCAGCCGAAGAGGTGGAAAATATTCCCTATGAGCTTGGTGACGATGGGATGTTTTACGAAAGTTTTAGGCCCATGGAGGAGTTTGGCAGTGAACCGGTGGAAAAAATTAATGTGGGTAAACAACACCACAAGAACACCGAAAGCCCCCAAGACTATGACATGATAAACAATGAGAAAATAAAGTAAAATATTAATCAAATATAACATGGGTGTTTTTTTAGAGAAAACGCCCATGTTTTTATTTTTAGGATAATTATGCTATATTAATAGTATTTGGCTGTAAATTATGTGAGTGGAGGTTGTCCCCTTGAGATTAGTTCTTACTGCGCTGGTAGTATTATTTTTGGATTTATGGTCTAAATATATTGTAATGACTAAGCTGAACTTGTACCAGTCCATACCGGTAATAGAAAACATATTCCATATCACTTATATACATAATCCGGGAGCCGCCTTTGGTATTTTGGCTAACCAAACCACTGTTTTCATAGTGGTTACAGTATTGGTACTCTTGGGCATAGCCTTTTTTTATAAACATATTAAAAATGAAGGGTTGCCGGTACAGTTGGCCTTAGGTATGGTTGCAGGGGGTGCGGTGGGCAATTTAATTGACCGCATTCGTTATGGCGAGGTGGTTGATTTTTTAGATTTTCGCATCTGGCCCGTTTTTAACCTGGCGGATACCTTTATTGTAATCGGAGTGGCATTTTTAATATATGACATATTAGCAAGACCGGATATTGATAAGGGTGAGGAGGCAAAGTAAATTATGCCGATGTTGCATCGTTTGCAGGTTGGAGAAAATGAGGCCGGCCGGCGGCTGGACAAGTATTTGGCCCAGGAAATAAATAATCTCACTCGCACCTATATTCAATCTTTACTGGATGATGGTTTGGTAACGGTTAACGGCGCAAAGACAAAGGCCAGTTATAAAGTTCAAGAGGGTGACACCATTGTCTTGGAAGAGCCCGACCCGGTGGAGCTTTCCATTGAACCGGAAAACATACCCCTTGATATTTGTTATGAAGACAGCGATATTTTAGTGGTAAACAAGCCCCAGGGTATGGTGGTGCACCCGGCAGAGGGCAATTATACCGGCACCCTGGTGAACGCCTTGCTGTATCACTGCAAAGAACTTTCGCGCATCAACGGGGAATTGCGGCCGGGTATTGTGCACCGCATAGACAAAGATACCAGCGGCTTATTGGTGGTGGCTAAAAATGACAGTGCCCACACCCACTTGGCTCAGCAATTAAAAGAACACAAGGTGATTAGAAAGTACCTGGCCCTGGTACATGGAAATATAAAAAGTGATGTGGGTACCATCGATGCACCCATAGGTCGTGACCCCAAGGAACGCCAGCGCATGGCCGTTGTCCATAAGAATTCTAAGGCAGCGGTGACCCATTTTACTGTCAAAGAACGTTTTGGCCGCTATACATTGGTGGAGTGCCAATTGGAAACAGGGCGCACTCACCAAATCCGCGTTCATATGGCATATATAAAACACCCGGTGGTGGGTGATGCCAAATATGGCGGTCAAACCAAAGCTTTTAAATTAACAGGGCAGCTTTTACATGCCATGTTCTTAAGTTTTAAACACCCCCGCACCGGAGAACAAATTGAATTTAAGTCACCTTTACCAAAACATTTTCTGGCGGCAATTAATAAAATTAGAAACCAATGATTACTTTTTCAATATCCTTGTTAGCGGTTGAAATAACTGAAAACCTCTAGAAACAAGGCAGCCACGCCGGCAGCCATTAGCGGCCCCACCGGCTGACCGTTGAAAAATACAATGCCGATAATTGAGCCCAGCACCAGGCCAAATATTATTTCAGGGTTAATTTGTAACAGCTTTAACCCGTGCTGGTTCAAGTGGGTGGCCAAGGCACCGCCAATAATGGCCATGATGCCGGGGATTGAGGTAAAACTATAAAAAAAATCTTTTTCTGTAATTTGGCCCGTTGCCATGGGAATTAATATTGCCAACAGCAAAAACAGCAGTCCAAGTTCTAAGCCGCGTCTTTCCAGCAGTGGGAAGATAAAACTGAGGTTGGACAGTTTTAAAATTAGCAGTACACATGCGGCGGTGGCAATTAAGTTAGAACGGGATATGATGCCAATTATCAGCAGGGCCACCAACATTATTTCCGCTCGCAATATTCTTCGCCTCACTAACAGGGTTTGTCTAATCTATATGCAGACCCAGCCCTTGGAATAACAAAAAAAGAGACAAACCGCCTGGCCAGGGCGGTTTGCCATCGGCTGCCGGCAGCCGTTTTTGGATTTTACTTTTACCTACATACTAATTTTAAGGTGTCTGCCCGTAATCCCACGCGCAGTGCTTCCAATGCCAATACTTCATGGGCATTGATATTGCCAAGATTTACATTTGAACCAAAACGCAACAACAGTTCCTGTTGTTGTTCCTTTATGGGTGCCTCCCAAATTAAAACCGACGGATCCGGTAAAGTAGTTATCAACTCTTCCATTTCCGAAACAATCAATTGTCCCATGGAATCGTATAGGCCAACACCTTTGCCGGATTCGCGTCCCTCTACAATGACTTTGGCAGCACCGTATTTTAAATCAGACAATACCTGGCGTATCAAATCACTGAGGGGAGATCTGGTACGGGGATCTTTTTTGCCCACCTCTGTGAGCACAATTAATTCCTTTTCTGCCGCCATGTTGATGGCCCTTTTTCTTGTTTCTGCACTTATATCCACTGTGCCATCAGATATCTCCACAGCAGTAAATCCTAATTTCTTCACTGTTTCCAGATACTGCTCAAGCTTATTTTGCAACACTGCCACTTCGAAAAAGGTACCCCCTGGGTATATATCTATGCCATAGGAACGCACAAGGTTTATTTTTTCTTCTAAAACATCACCGGCATAGAGAGCAGAGGTTCCAAAACCAAGCTTTAGAAAATCGATGTATTGCCCACCTAAATTGAGCAAATCTCTTGTTTCATCCAACCCCATACCCTTGTCAATTACCATTGTTAAACCGTCATTTCTTGGTTTACAACTGCGACCATCCAGGGGAAAGTTTAAAATATTTAGCCAGCAGTTGGTGACCCGAGGCTCGGTCATTTCCACAACTCCTTTCACGGGTTTAATCACCATGTACTAGACATTGTGATTTCTGGCACCTCCCGGACAAATATAACCCGTGTTTTGCACCTCTGCCTGTAGTGTATTCGCAACAACTGCCAACGGTTACTGGTTATTGCCTTCCCCATTTTTTACCTCTTGCCCCTCTAAATAGTTATCCAGGGGTTTTTTAGCAGGCTGTTGGGCTATTATTGTGGTATCTCCCTTAGGTGAAAGGTATACTAACATTCCACCGCCGGAAATTTCGCAGGCTTCTGTACTGGGCTTATGCCTTTTTTCACTATCCTTTTCCTTTTCACCTTGCTCCTCTTTTTGGGATGAGCTTTTAATGGCCCTGATTTTAATAAAGAAAAATGAAATTCCCGCTGAGACACCGGCAAGACCGGCGGCAGCCCAAAACATCACCGGTCGGCCGTAGCCCATTAGCAAACCAAAGGCCGGCGGTCCCAGGGCGACGCCGATAAACCTTACGCCGTTATACAGGGAGGTAACCATACCCCTTTCTTCTGACGATGTTGCACTGGTAATTAACATGTTCAAGCAAGGTAAAACTAAGCCGGTGCCAACCCCCGCCATTGATATGGAAACATAAAATATGTAGATGTTATCAAAGAAGGACAGCACCGCCAAAGAAATTGCTATCAGCACTAAACCGGACACCACTAAGGTTTTCATTAAAACCACTTGTTTTTTGATTAAAGCCCCGGTGATATAGGAGGTTGTACTCATGAACAGTACCGGTACCGCCAAAGCAAGACCCTTAATAATACCAGTCAAGTGAAGGGATCTTTCCAGGTAATCTGATAAAAAGAACAATACCCCAAAAATTAAAGACAAGGCTGAAGCTCCGGCCAGAAAACAGGATAAGAGTAAGGGGGCTTTTTCTTTAAAAATATTTTTAATGGAATTAAGGTATGATTTTAAGCCGGGCGGTTCCTTTTGTTTTTCCGGTTCTTTTACAAAAAACCACATGGCCAATACCACAGGGATGATTACAAGGGGAAAGAATATAAAGGCCGCATACCAAAAAATAAGACCAATGGCTGCACCTAGCACCGGGCTGATAACTTTACCCATGCCGTTGGCTGCTTCAATGATTCCCAATGATTTTGCTCGCTCTGTGCCCTGCCAGAGATCGCCGCACAGGGCCATGGCAATGGGTGCAGTACCGGCAGCCCCAATGCCCTGCAGGACCCGACCGCCTAAAATCAGGTAAAAGGCACTTTCTTTTAAAAAAATTGCTGCCAGCCCGGCCACTACACCTCCCAAGGCGTAAAGTATTAATGACGGTATAATGACAATTTTGCGGCCGTAACGGTCTGACAAAAAACCAGCCAGAGGGATTACCAATCCGGCCGGTATTGAAAATAATGTAATTACCAGACTGACTTCCACCGCAGTTAAGTTTAAGGCATTTTGAATTGATGGAAGCACAGGTATCAGTAAGGAGTTTCCTAATACCATAACCAGAGGCACGCCGGCCAGTGCAGCCAGCGTTAATTTGTTTGTTTTCATTACATTGTCTCACCCTTTCATGTGGCACAAAATTATTTTCCCCCGCCCACTTGAAGGTATTCATAAAGAAACAAATACGTCATAAGAAATGATTAAGTAAAATTTTTATAACGGAGGATGATGTGTTTGTTTCATGTTTTCGATAAAATAGTCTTCAGCATGGCTGCCATGCGCTTTTTATCTTCTTTTATAGAGTTTTCTGCAGCACTGTTAATGCTAAAGTTTAATAAGGTGGAAACGGCTTTTAAAATTAATGCCCTCTTGGCCCTTGTGGGCCCCACGGTGCTGGTGATTGTTACAACCTTAGGCTTAGTGGGTTTGGCCGGCAAAATTCCCCTGAGCAAAATGCTCTGTATAGCAGCCGGGGTATGCTTAATTTTTATCGGTGTGGCCAAGAATTAGTCTTGACAGTTTCATCCCCTTACTATAGAATTATTGCAGTTGAAAACCCTTTAACACAGTCCCGTGAGGCTGGTAAGGATAATAGAGTTGCCGTATAAAGGTCAAACTATGCCTATTGCCAGTGGGGTAATAGGCTTTTTTGTGCTGTCAGGGAGCTGACGGCACAGGACAAAACCGGCTGCTTTCGCCTGCGTCTAAAGGACTTGGCGCAAGTCAGGTTTTATGCACTGTTCTGGAGGTGTTTCCTCAATATGAAAGTAGGTAAAGAAAAGGCGCAAATTCTAGATGCCAACGGAATACGGCGGGCATTAACCCGTATAGCCCATGAAATTATTGAGCGCAACAAAGGTATAGAAAATGTTGCATTGGTGGGTATTCGCCGCCGGGGTGTACCCTTGGCCGATAGGCTGGCCCGACGTATTAAAGAAATAGAAGGAACGGAAGTGCCGGTGGGCATATTAGACATCACCCTGTACCGTGATGATTTGACAACTTTAGCACACCAGCCGGTGGTGCACCAAACTATAGTGGATTTTCCGGTGACCGGCAAAATTATTGTTTTGGTGGATGATGTGCTCTTTACCGGCCGTACCATAAGAGCGGCACTGGATGCAATAATGGATTTAGGCAGACCGCAAACCATACAATTGATGGTGCTGGTGGATAGGGGACACCGTGAACTTCCCATTAGGGCAGACTTTGTGGGTAAAAACGTTCCCACATCCAAGAGGGAATTGGTATCGGTGCGGGTTAAAGAAATTGACAATGAAGATAGTGTGGTAATAATGGAAAAGCCAGAATGAACGGTTTCCTTTTAAGTTGGTCCCGAGAGGCTTACAAAGGGAGAACCTAATTTTTTGGTTCTTGTTTTGTTGGCCTCGGCCCGTAATTAGCGGGACCGGGGTTTTTGTTTTCACTGATAAGACAGGGGGTTTGGAAATGGGCCTACAATGTAAACATATGCTAGGGTTGCAAGACATTTCAGTGCAAGACATTGAAAAAGTATTGGATACCGCTAAGCCCATGAAGGACATCATAGGGCGTAAAATTAAAAAAGTACCTACCTTAAGGGGCCGCTCGGTGGTCACAGTTTTTTATGAAAACAGCACCCGTACAAGAATGTCCTTTGATTTGGCTGCAAAATACCTCAGCGCCGACACGGTGGGCTTAAGCGCCTCCAGCAGCAGCGTGCAAAAGGGTGAATCATTGATAGACACTGCCCGCACGGTGGAAGCAATGGGTGCAGATGTGGTGGTGCTACGGCATCCGGCGTCGGGTTCCGCAGAGTTATTGGCTAAAACGGTGAACTGTGCGGTGATAAATGCCGGGGACGGTCTTCATGAACACCCCACCCAGGCCTTGTTAGATATGTTCACCATCAGGGAACACAAGGGCAAAATAAAGGGCTTAAAGGTAGCTATAATTGGCGACATCCTTCACAGTCGGGTAGCCCGCTCTAACATATGGGGTTTAACAAAAATGGGTGCAGAGGTTAGGGTGGCCGGCCCTGCAACCCTACTTCCCCCTGAGATGGACAAACTCGGTGTCAAAGTGTTTACCAGGGTAGAGGATGCCTTGGAGGGTGCCGATGTGGTTAACGTGTTGCGCATTCAGTTGGAAAGGCAAAAACAAGGGCTGTTCCCAAGCTTGCGGGAATATGCACAGTTATACGGCATTAATAAAGAACGTATTGCCCTTGCAAAGGCCGATGTTTTAGTAATGCACCCCGGGCCTATGAACAGAGGGATAGAAATTACCGCCGAGGTGGCAGACAGTCAACAGGCAGTGATAAATGAGCAGGTGAACAACGGAGTGGCGGTGCGCATGGCTTTGTTGTATCTGCTAACAGGAGGGGAAACCGTTGAAACTACTTATTAAGGGCGGAGAACTTGTCAACACGGAAAAATGCCTATTGGAAAGAGTGGATGTATTGGTAGACAATGGCATCATTGCTGCCATTGGCAAGGATTTACCTGCAAGTGGTGCCCAGGTGGTAAATGCCAAGGGCAAATTGGTTTGCCCCGGCTTAATAGATATGCATGTGCACCTACGGGAACCGGGTTATGAAGCTAAGGAGACCATAGCCAGCGGAACAAGGGCGGCGGCAAGGGGCGGTTTTACTGCGGTGGCCTGTATGCCTAACACTAACCCGGTAGCTGACAATGCTTCGGTGGTGCGCTATATTTTAGAACGGGCGGCGGCGGAAGGTCTTGTCAGGGTATATCCCGTGGCGGCCATCACTAAAGGTTCTAAGGGACAGGAACTGACTGAAATGGCTGATTTAAAGGAGGCAGGGGCCGTTGCCTTATCTGATGACGGCCTGCCGGTGACTGATGCCGGAGTAATGCGCCGGGCCATGCAATACGCCAGTATGCTGGATTTAACCATCATACCTCACTGTGAAGAAAAAAGCTTGGTGGATAAGGGTGTGATGAATGAAGGGTACTACAGTACTGTACTGGGCCTGCCCGGTATACCAGCCGCTGCGGAAGAGGTGATGGTGGCCAGGGACCTTATTTTAGCTGAAAACACCGGCTGTGCTGTGCATATAGCACATGTGAGCACCGCCGGCTCGGTGGAACTTGTGCGGCGGGCTAAGGAAAAGGGTATCAAGGTAACCTGTGAGGTGGCCCCCCATCATTTTACACTTACCGATCAATCGGTTACAGGTTATGATACAGCCACCAAGGTAAACCCACCCCTGAGGACGTCGGCGGATGTGGAGGCTATAAAACAGGGATTGGCAGACGGCACCATTGATGTTATCGCCACTGACCACGCGCCGCACACCGTTGAGGAAAAAATGGTGGAGTACCAGTATGCCCCCTTTGGGCTGGTTGGTTTAGAAACGGCGGTGGGTTTGGTATTTACTGAGCTGGTGGAAACGGGGGTGTTGACCTCAGCCCAGGCTATAGCAAAACTCAGTTTAAATGCCGCTAAGGTGCTGGGTGTTCCCGGGGGAATACTGGCAGAGGGAGAAAGAGCCGATATTACAATAATAGATCCAAAGGCCCAGGAAGAAGTAAACCCCGATAATTTTGCAAGCAAGGGAAGGAACACTCCCTTTGCAGGCCGCCTCTTAAGGGGGGTACCCCTCATGACGGTGGTTGGCGGAAGGATTGTAATGCAAGATAGACGGGTGATGTCATAGCAGGGCATAGTTACTATGACTTTGGATAAACAAACGGAGGTCTAAAGTATGCAAGCACTGCTGGTTTTGGAAGACGGTTCAGTATTTAAAGGTAGGGCCTTTGGGGCCACCGGTGAGAGCTGGGGTGAAATAGTGTTTAACACTGCCATGACCGGTTATCAAGAGATTTTAACTGACCCGTCCTACTGCGGTCAAATTGTGGTGATGACTTACCCGCTGGCTGGCAACAGCGGTTTTGATAAAGACAGTATAGAAAAGAAAGACTCCTTTGTGCGCGGTTTTGTGGTGCGTGAAAAATGTGATCAGCCCAGCAATTGGCGTTCCGGCGGCAGTCTAGATGAATTTTTGACCCGCAAGGAAGTGGTGGGTATTTCGGACCTTGATACCCGGGCCTTGGCTAAGGTAATAAGGGATAAAGGAACCATGCGGGCGATTATCAGTACCGTAGAAGGTGATCCGGCGGTGCTGTTGGAAAAAATAAAGGGGTTGCCGGATCTTACCGGACAAAGATTTGTAGAAGAGGTGGCCGCCAAAGAGATATATACTGTGCCGGGCAGTGGGCCCAGGGTGGCGGTAATTGATTTTGGCTCCAAACAAAGTATTGTGCAGCAGTTATCTAAAAGGGCCTGTGAGGTGGTGGTGGTACCGCCTACCGCCACAGCCGAGGATATATTGGGGTTAAATGCCGCCGGTATAATACTGTCCAATGGTCCGGGGGACCCTGTGAATGTACCCTTTGCTGTGGAAACAGTAAAAGAAGTGGCAGGTAAATTACCCATCTTTGGCATCGGCCTGGGCCACCAGGTACTTGGGCTGGCCCTGGGGGCTAAAACCTATAAATTAAAGTTCGGTCACCGGGGTGCCAATCACCCGGTGAAGGATTTGGAGTCCGGCCGAGTATTTATTACTTCTCAAAATCACGGTTTTGTAATAGATGCAGATTCACTGCCCCCAGAGGTGACTATATCCCACCTCAACCTAAACGATAACACCGTGGAGGGCATAAAACATAAAATTTTCCCAATCAGTTCCGTTCAATATCATCCCGAAGGTGCACCCGGTCCGGAGGATTGCATATATTTGTATGACGAGTTTGTAAAAAAATGCAGTTAATGAAAGGATGAGTGCCTATGCCGTTACGAACTGACATAAAAAAAGTGCTGGTTATCGGTTCCGGCCCCATTGTAATTGGGCAGGCAGCGGAGTTTGACTATGCCGGCACCCAAGCCTGCCGTGCATTAAAGGAAGAGGGCTTAGAAGTGGTGCTAATTAACTCTAACCCCGCCACCATTATGACCGATGCTAACATGGCAGATAAAATATATATAGAACCCATTACTCTGGACTTTGTTACCCGGGTAATAGAACAAGAGAAGCCCCATGGCCTGCTGCCCACCCTCGGGGGACAGGTGGGCCTAAATATGGCCATGCAATTGGCCGATAGCGGTATTTTGGAAAAGAACGGGGTAAAATTACTGGGCACTCAATTATTAGCCATTAAAAAAGCCGAAGACCGGGAAATGTTTCGGGATATGATGGATGAGCTTGACCAGCCTGTTCCCGAGAGCACCATTGTGGACTCTTTGGATGCAGCGGTAGATTTTGCCGAAGAAGTGGGATTTCCCCTCATTGTCCGCCCTGCCTATACCTTGGGGGGCACCGGCGGCGGTATAGTTAATAATCTGGCTGAATTAAAGTCCACCGCAGTGCGGGGGCTAAAGCACAGCTTAATTGGGCAAATTCTCATCGAGCGCAGTGTATCGGGCTGGAAAGAAATTGAGTATGAGGTAATCAGGGACGGTGCTGACAACTGTATCACCGTTTGCAATATGGAAAACATCGATCCCGTTGGAGTGCATACCGGTGACAGCATAGTGGTGGCCCCCAGCCAAACCTTGACTGACAAACAGCATCAGATGCTGCGCTCTGCGGCGCTAAAAATAATCCGTGCTTTAAAAATAGAGGGCGGATGTAACGTACAGTATGCCCTTGATCCCCATAGTGACCAATATTATGTAATTGAAGTAAACCCCAGGGTCAGTCGTTCTTCTGCCCTGGCCTCAAAAGCCACCGGCTATCCAATAGCCAAGGTGGCAGCTAAAATTGCCATTGGCTTAACCCTGGATGAAATCGTAAACTCCGTAACCGGTAAAACCTATGCCTGCTTTGAGCCCACCCTTGATTACGTGGTGGTGAAATTTCCCCGGTGGCCCTTTGACAAATTCGAAAGTGCAGACCGTAAATTAGGCACCCAAATGAAGGCCACCGGAGAGGTGATGGCCATTGACCGCACCTTTGAGGCGGCTTTACAAAAGGCCGTTCGTTCCCTTGAAATAGGGGTGACGGATTTACAACTGCCGGGCCTTGAACAATTGAACGATGAACAACTGCTGGCAAAAATGATGCAGGTTGATGACCAAAGGCTTTTTGTCCTGGCCGAGGCGCTGCGCCGGGGCAAGTCAGTAGACAGTATAAACCGCCTTACCAAGGTGGATAAGTGGTTTTTAAATGCCATTAACAATATAATACAGATGGAAGAAACAATAAAAGAACTGGTGGCCAAGGGACAGCCTTTAAATAAGGAGTTGCTCCTTAAGGCTAAGAGGTTGGGCATTGCAGACCAAAGGCTGGCTGATTTAACAGGCATGTCACTGCAACAATTTAGGAAATGGCGTGCGGAACAGGGGGTGACACCGACCTATAAAATGGTGGATACCTGTGCGGCTGAGTTTGAGGCCAGCACCCCCTATTATTACTCCACCTATGAAGGGGAAGATGAGGTTAAACCGAGCCGCCGGAAAAAAGTGGTGGTGCTGGGTTCAGGCCCCATACGCATTGGCCAGGGCATTGAGTTTGACTATTGTTCGGTGCACTCGGTCTGGGCGCTGCAGCAAGAAGGCATTGAAGCCATCACCATAAACAACAACCCGGAAACGGTGAGCACCGATTTTGACACCTCTGACCGCTTGTATTTTGAGCCCTTGGTGCCGGAAGATGTGCTTAACATACTAGAAAAAGAAAAGCCCGATGGCGTAATTGTGCAATTTGGCGGCCAAACCGCCATTAATTTGGCTCGGCCCCTGTTGGATGCCGGTTATAATATTTTGGGCACTGCCGTCGATGATATAGATGCTGCTGAAGACAGGGAAAGATTTGATAAGCTGCTCACCGAATTAGATATTCCTAAACCCCCGGGCCGCACTGCCTTTTCCGTTGAAGAAGCCGATCAAATAGCAAAGGAAATAGGCTTTCCGGTACTGGTGCGCCCGTCCTACGTGCTGGGGGGGCGGGCAATGGAAATAGTCTATAACCGCGAAGATCTGTTAAACTATATGGCCACTGCGGTGAAGGTAACCCCGGAACACCCTGTGCTGGTAGATAAGTACCTGCTGGGCCAAGAATTGGAAGTGGATGCCATCAGCGACGGGGAAACGGTGCTGATTCCCGGTATTATGGAGCATGTGGAGCGAGCAGGGGTCCATTCAGGGGACAGTATTGCGGTCTTTCCTCCCCAAAGCATTCGCTACCGGATTAAAAGTATAATTGCTGAATATACCACCAGGCTGGCCAAAAGGCTTAAGGTAAAGGGTATTATTAACATTCAGTACGTACTCCACAACGGTAAAGTATATGTATTGGAAGTAAACCCCCGTTCCAGCCGTACCGTACCCTTCATGAGCAAGGTTACCGGTATAAACATGATTAATCTGGCCACCCAGTGTGCCCTGGGCAAGAAATTAACTGCCATGGGTTACAAGGGGGGATTGGCGCCGGAAACAAAGGTGGTGGCCGTTAAGGCCCCGGTCTTTTCCTTTGCCAAACTGCTGGATGTTGACGTCACCTTGGGGCCGGAAATGAAGTCCACCGGTGAGGTGATGGGTGTAGACTACAAATACAACTTGGCCTTGTACAAGGCGCTGGTGGCTGCAGGAAGCAGTTTTCCTGAACAGGGCAATGTCTTAATCACTGTGGCCGACAAGGATAAAGCAGAGGCTTTGGCTGTGGCCAGGGAATTGGCAGAACAGGGTTACGGCATAGGTGCCACTGCCGGCACCGCCGCCTATCTGAAAAAATATGGCATAGAGGCCAAAGAAGTAAATAAAATTGGTTTGGGCACACCGGATATTGCAGACCTGATCAGGGAAGGGCAAATTCACCTGGTTATTAACACCCTAACCAAGGGTAAAGAACCCGAGCGGGACGGTTTCCGCATTCGCCGGGCTGCGGTGGAGCATGGTATACCCTGTTTAACTTCGTTGGACACCACCTGGGCACTGCTTGAAGTGTTGCGCAATATTAAAGAAGGTGGTAATGTCAGTTTGGTGCCTGTGCAGCATTATTTAAACAAGGGAGAAAAGATGGTTACTGCCTAGGCCATAACCATTATTATAACTGTAGAAGGGGCAGGTAAGATGTTGCTTATTAATGCTGACCTTATAAGTCAGTCACAATGTTCCAAGGGATATTATTTGCTAGAGTTTTATGCTCCCCAGCTGGCAAAGCTCACCCAACCGGGCCAGTTTGTACATGTAAAGTGCAGCGACAGCACAGACCCGCTGCTCAGGCGGCCCATTTCTATCCACCGGGTAAACCGGGAAAAGGGTACCGTTAGCTTGCTGTACCGGGTGGTGGGCAAGGGTACGCTGTTACTTTCCCAACTGCAAGCCGGCCAAAGGCTCAGTGTAATGGGGCCGCTGGGTAAAGGGTTTAAACTGCCCGAAAAGGGCCGGAGGGTGGCCGTGGTTGCCGGCGGCATCGGTATAGCACCGCTGTATTTATTGATAAAGGAATTGCTTGATTTGGGTTTTGAGCCGGAAGTATTTATCGGTGCCCGCAATGCCGACCACCTGCCGGTTGTTGAGGATATCCGGGCAATGGGGCTGGAGGTAAAGGTGGCCACCGACGACGGAGACCTTGGTCACCGGGGTCCAATAACCCAATTACTTAACCGGACCATAGAAAATAAGGGGCAGGGGTGTTTTGATATCATCTACACCTGTGGCCCGGTGCCCATGATGAAAGCAGTGGCTAAAATAGCGGAACAAAATGGCATTGTAGCCCAGGTATCGCTGGAAGAAAAGATGGGTTGTGGGGTGGGTGCCTGTCTGGCCTGCACCTGCAAGGTAAAGATTGCCGGAGACCGGGCGGTCACCTTAAAGCGGGTGTGTGCAGACGGCCCTGTATTTGATGCCGGGGAGGTGGTGTGGGATGACTAGCAGCGGCCTAAATATGTCAGTTAACATCGGCGGCATTAAAATGAAAAATCCGGTCACCACAGCCTCGGGAACCTTTGGTTTTGGACCGGAATACAGCCCCTATGTGGATATCAACCGATTGGGAGCCGTGGTGGTAAAGGGCACCACCTTAAAGCCCCGCTTGGGAAATGCCACCCCCCGGATAGTGGAGACACCTTCGGGAATATTAAACTCCATTGGTTTGCAAAACCCCGGTGTTGATTACCTTGTGGAGCATTACGTTCCCTATTTTAAGTCTTTACAGGTGCCGGTAATAGTTAATATATCGGGGGATACGGTGGAGGATTATGCCAAGGTGGCAGAAAAACTGGACGCTGCCGGCGGTGTGGCCGGTTTAGAAGTGAATATATCATGCCCTAACGTAAAAAAAGGCGGAATGGCCTTCGGCAGCCATCCTTCAATGGCTGCAGAGGTCACCGCCGCTGTAAGAGCAGCCACCGACTTGCCGGTGATAGTGAAGCTGTCGCCCAATGTAACGGATATAACAGCGGTGGCCGAGGCAGTTGCAAAAGCCGGGGCAGATGCCCTGTCCTTGATTAACACCTTGCTGGGCATGGCCATCGATATTGACAAAGGCCGCCCGGTGCTGGGCAATGTGATGGGGGGCTTATCCGGGCCGGCGGTGAAACCGGTGGCGGTGCGTGCCGTTTGGCAGGTATACAAGGCGGTGCAATTGCCCATCATTGGCATGGGTGGAATTGCAAATGCTGCAGATGCCATAGAATTTATTTTAGCCGGCGCAAGTGCTGTGGCGGTGGGTACCGCCAACTTTGCAAACCCCCGGGCCACTGTGGATATAATAGAGGGAATTGAGCGGTATATGAAAGAAAAGGGTATTAGGGATATTAACAGGCTGGTTGGGGCGGCCCACGGCTAATTTCAATGACATAAGGGGGTTTGTTATGGGTAAGGAAAAGCTCATTGTGGCTTTAGATGTGGACTCGTTGGACAAGGCCTTGGCTTTAGTGGACAAACTGGCTCCCCATGTGGGAATGTTTAAAGTGGGCATGGAACTCTTTAATGCCGAAGGTCCCCAAGCGGTGCGGGCCATAAGAGAGCGGGGCGGCAAGGTGTTTTTGGACTTAAAAATGCATGATATTCCCACCACAGTGGCCAAAGCAGCCCGGGTGCTGACCAGGCACGGTGCGTCGATAATTAACCTTCATGCCGGCGGCGGCCTGGCCATGATGCAGGCGGCCGCCCAGGCAGTAGAAGAGGAAGCCGGGGCCTTGGGTATAGAATGTCCCTTGGTGATTGCGGTAACTGTACTTACCAGCATGGATCAATCTGCCATGAACAATCAGCTGAACATTCCCGGCACTGTGGAAGAGCAGGTGGTGCATTGGGCCAAACTGGCTCAGCAGGCGGGCTTACAGGGAGTTGTGGCCTCGCCCTTAGAAATTGAATCTATTAGGGCAGCATGCGGCCATGATTTTTCCATCGTCACCCCAGGCATCAGACCGGCCGGAGTAAAGAAGGACGACCAACATAGAATAATGACACCTGCCAAGGCCATAGAGCGGGGCGCATCATATTTGGTAGTCGGGCGGCCCATCACCGCCGCCGATAACCCGGTGGATGCGGCAAGGTCAATAGTTGAAGAAATTACAAGGGTTAGTGGGGGAGTAAAATAATGTTAAATCAACAAGAGATTATTGATATATTTCAGCAAACCAATGCCATGCTGGAGGGCCATTTTCGTCTGACATCGGGTATGCACAGCAATCAATATTTTCAATGTGCCCAGGTCTTGCAATACCCCAATCATTGTGAAAAGCTATGCCGGGAATTGGCACGCCGCTTTGACGGGGTGCAAATAGACACCGTCATTGGCCCGGCCATGGGCGGCATATTGGTGTCTTATGAGCTGGCCCGGGCCTTGGGAGTAAGAAATATTTTTGCCGAGAGAGAAAATGGAAAAATGACCCTGCGGCGGGGTTTTTCCATTAAGCCCGGTGAAAAGGTGCTGGTGGCCGAAGACGTTATCACCACCGGCGGCTCTGTCCGTGAAGTAATGGATGTGGTGAGAAGTCTAGGTGGGGAAGTGGTGGGTGTTGCGGTGCTGGTAAACCGCAGCGGAGGCAAGGCCCATCTGGGAGTACAAACAGAGGCTTTGATAACCACCTCGGTGGTTACATATCAGCCCGACAACTGCCCCCTTTGCAAACAGGGCATTCCGGTGGTTAAACCGGGAAGCAGAAAATAGTTATCAATAAAAGAGGGCGCGAGCATATCAGCAATCGCGCCCTTTTTTACTGTATTAATCTTGCCACAAGCCCTTCATCGGGATTTACCCTTATTGTTTGCTGGTTGTCATAGATCACCATACCCGGTTTGGCACCGCTTGGTTTGCGCACATGCTTGATGTAGGTATAATCCACTGGTACGCTGCCGGACTGCCTGGCTTTGCTGTGATATGCCGCCAGTATTGCCGCCTCCTCCAAGGTAGAAGTTGGTACGGTGCGACCCTCGGTGCGTATCACCACATGGGAGCCGGGGATATCCTTGGTGTGCAGCCACAAATCATGGGACTGGGCGGTGCGCAGAGTTAAATAATCATTTTGGCGGTTGTTTTTACCCACCAAAATGGTAAATCCGTCACTGGAGGTATAGGCCAGCGGTTGGGGTTTATCCAGCCCTTTTCTGTCTTTTTTCTTATGGTCTCTTTTGGCTTTTATATAACCTTGGGAAATCAACTCTGTTTCTATTTCTTCCAGTTGAGATAGGTTTGTGGCTTGCAGTATGGCCGTTTCGATGCTTTCTAAATAATTTAGCTCCTGTTGGGCTTGTTTCAGTTGCTCTTGCACCGCTTTCAAGGTGTTTTTAGATTTAACATATTTTTTAAAATAATATTGGGCGTTTTCTGAAGGAGTCTTTTGGGGATCAAGGTCAATTGTTACTTTTGTCAATTCAGGATGATAAAAGTTTTCTAATCTGACCTGATTCATTCCTTTTGTCAGCTGATACATGTAAGCCGTCAACAATTCCCCAAATATACGAAAATCGTCGCCCCGGCCGGCCTCTTTAAGACTTTTTTGGTACAGGGGCAATTTCTTTTTCAACCTAGCAAGGTCCTTGCCAATAACTGCCTGTAAAGACTGGGCTTTAGAATATTTAAGCTGTAAGTGCTCTTTTTTGGCATAAAATTGGTCTAATACTTCGTTCATTGACCCCCCTTGCATTTCATATCCGGCAAATTGCGTCAGTTCAAAGGCTGCAAAGTCCACCGGTTTACCATTTTCATCATAAACCGCCGTGGGATTGAATTTTCCCCCTTCTATACCGGAAGTGATGCTGTTAAAGTGATTCCAAAGCAGGCGCAGCTCATATTCACCACAGTGATTAAGGGTGGTGTTAGGGGATAAACCACAGCGATATACTATTTCGCTGCACATACGGGGTGAAAAACCGTTAAAAGAATTTAATAAAATATCCTTTAGCCTCATGTCTAGGTCTGCAGTGGTGATAATGTCAAAGAACCTATCCTCATTAAGATTTATCGGATGTACCTTTCCTTGATCAGGGGGCGGCAAGTAATCTCTGCCGGGCAATACCTCTCGATGCCTGCTTACCCCATGGGAGTAACGTTTAATACCGTCAATAATTACCTTGCTTTCCTTGTCCAAAAGAATAATGTTACTGTGCTTGCCCATAATTTCCACCACAAGGGTTTTAACGGCGGGCCTTCCCAGTTCGTCTCTGGTGGCCAGGTCTAAATTCAATATGCGCTCCATATGGGTTTGCTGAATGCCTGTAAAACGGGCACCTTCTAGGTGTTTGCGCAGCACCATGCAAAACACCGGCGGTTTTTCGGGATTTGGTTTGCTGTTTTTGGTCAGGTGAACCCGGGCGTTGTTGGCGTTGGCTGAAATGGTAAGTCTGTACCGGGTGCCGGGTTTGCTTATTAATAATGCCAATTCTTCCTTCAAGGGTTGAAAAATCTTATCTATCCTGGCCCCCAACAGCTCTTTATTTAATTCGTGACACACCGCTGCCATCACCAGTCCATCGTAAGGCATATTAAAATCTCCTTTGTTGACAATTATTAAAGTTTAATTATACCACCTTTAAAATATACAATTTTTATTAAGTTGTCCATCTTTTAAGTTATATTTGCCTGTCCACAGAATATGTATAGCTAATAATTGGCAATTAAAAGCATTTTAGAAGAGGTGACTTATTATGGCTGGTAGATGGTATAAGATGACGGGGCAGGAGGTGGTGGATAAGCTTGATTCAGACCTTGAAAAGGGCCTGGATGGGCATGAAAGTAAAGCTCGCCAAAGGCATTTTGGTATTAACCAATTGGCCGCTAATAAAAAAACACCGGCTTGGTTGATGTTTTTAGACCAATTTAAAGATTTTATGGTCTTGGTGCTTATTGCTGCAACCATTGTCAGCGGCTTTTTACAAGAGTGGGCAGATGCAATTACAATAATGATCATTGTAATATTAAACGCCGTATTTGGCTTTGTGCAGGAATTTAGGGCCGAAAAGTCCCTGGAAGCATTAAAACAAATGGCCGCCCCTGAAGCCAAAGTAATTAGAGGTGGCAGAGAAATAAAAATTCCGGCGGTGGACTTAGTGCCCGGTGACATTGTTATCCTGGAAGCAGGGGACAAGGTACCGGCAGACCTGAGGTTACTTGAAACCATAAATTTAAACATAGAAGAGTCGGCTTTAACCGGTGAATCAATACCTGTAAAAAAACAATCGGAAAAAATTGAAGCATCGGGCAACATCAACCTGGGGGATACAGTAAATATGGCTTACATGGGTACCACTGTCACCAGGGGAAGGGCCAAAGGGATTGTTGTGGCCACAGGCATGGCTACGGAAATGGGACATATTGCAGGAATGATACAGGGGATCACCCAGGAACAAACACCCTTACAGCGCCGCCTGGCCCAAATGGGAAAGGTGCTTGTAGCCTTTTGTTTATTGGTTTGTGCCTTGGTGGTGGTACTGGGTGTGCTGCGCGGCGAACCGGCTTACAATATGTTTTTGGTGGGCGTAAGCCTGGCAGTGGCTGCCATACCGGAAGGGCTGCCGGCCATTGTCACCATTTCCCTGGCCATTGGTGTGCAGCGCATGATTAAGCGCAATGCAATTGTAAGGCGACTGCCTGCGGTGGAGACCCTTGGCTGCGCCACTGTAATTTGCTCCGATAAAACCGGTACATTAACACAAAACAAAATGACAGTGCGGCGCCTCATCACCATGGGCAGTGATGTGGATGTGAGCGGTGAGGGATATGATACAAAGGGCGATTTCATTTTTAACAAGGGCAGCGAGCAGAAAGAATTTCATCTTTTATTAAAAACCGCAGCCCTTTGCAACAACTCATCCTTGGTAAAGGGCGACATAAGCATTGGCGGACTGCTGCGCCGGCTGACTAAAAAGCAAGGGGAATGGAGTATAAACGGTGATCCCACCGAAGGCGCCCTCTTGGTATTGGCAGCAAAGGCAGGTTTATGGCGGCAAAATCTGGAGCAGAAGGAAGAAAGGCTTGTAGAACTGCCCTTTGATTCAGACCGTAAACGCATGACGGTGGTCTACAGTGACAAAAAGGGAAGGCGCACAGCATATATGAAAGGTGCCCCCGATGTGGTGTTAGGGTTATGCAGTCACTACTATGAAATGGGAGAACTGCGCCCCCTTACCGCCCTTGCCCGTGAGAATATATTGAGGCAAAATGCAGTGATGGCAGATGATGCAATGCGGGTCCTTGCCATGGCGGTGCGGGAACTGCCTGCCGGCATAAAGGACTTAAGTGAAGACAAGGTGGAGCAGCAGTTTGTATTTGTGGGCTTGGCCGGAATGATTGACCCACCCCGCCCTGAAGCTGTGCAAGCGGTATATACCTGTAAAAGGGCCGGGATTAAAACAGTGATGATCACCGGCGACCATCAACTTACAGCCAGGGCCATTGGTGCCGAATTGGGAATACTGAGATCTAATACAGAGGTGCTCACCGGTGCCCAGTTGGACAGTATGGATGACAAAACCCTGCATAGGCAGGTGGAAAAAATATCCGTTTATGCTCGCGTTTCCCCAAAACATAAATTGCGCATTGTTAAGGCCTTGAAGAATAAGGGACATGTGGTGGCCATGACGGGAGATGGGGTAAATGATGCCCCGGCTGTAAAAGAGGCCGATATCGGTATAGCCATGGGAAAAACCGGCACCGACGTCACCAAGGAAGCTTCTTCCATGGTGCTGGCCGATGATAACTTTAAGACCATTGTCGCTGCGGTGGAAGAAGGCAGGGGCATCTATGACAACACTAGAAAATTTATCCGCTATCTTCTTTCCTGTAACGTGGGTGAAGTGCTGGTTATGTTTCTGGCTGTGCTGGCCGGAATGCCCTTACCACTGGTGGCCATACAAATTCTCTGGATGAACTTGGTCACCGACGGACTGCCGGCCATGGCCTTAGGGGTTGACAATGTAGACAAGGATATTATGAACAGACCTCCCAGACATCCCCAAGAAAGTGTTTTTGCCCACCGCTTAGGTTGGCGCATTATAAGGGCCGGTGTGGTAATTGCTTTGGGCACACTGGCTGCCTTTTGGATTGGGTTAAACTGGAGCGGTGGAGATGAAAACCTGGCAAGAACCATGGCCTTTAATACCTTGGTGTTTTACCAGCTCTTTTATGTCTTTGTGTGTCGGTCAGAACACCGTTCGGTGATTGATATCGGGCTATTTAGCAACCCATACCTGTTAATGGCGGTATCAACATCTGCTTTACTGCAATTAATGGTGGTCTATGTTCCCTTCTTCCAGCCCATATTTAAAACGGTACCCTTAGAACTGACACACTGGATGGTTGTACTGATAATCAGCTTTACGCCACCCTTTGTGGCAACCATTGGCAAATACCTAAAACCAAGACTTGCAAGACATCTTTCATATGTGCGGGTCTAAAGAAAACAAGCCCCTTTGCTTTCTGCCGCAAGGGGCTTGTTTTCTTGTACCCACCGCTACCACCGGTCAGTATAGGCATGGTAGGCCAAGTATACATAATACTTAGGTTAGTTTGGTTGATTTTGTACAGGGTTATGCACAATAATGTTTAGAGGATAAATAGCTGTGTAATCCCATTTAATTGAAACTTGTACAGTATATTGTTATAATAAGTCGAAAAAACAATAAGATAAAACATAGAAAAAGATAGGGGAGAAAGAACATGAAACTTGCAGAACGGGCACTAAAAATCAGTCCCAGTCCCACCCTTGCAATTGACTCCAAGGCAAAACAAATGAAGGCCGATGGCATTAAAGTATTTAACTTTGGTGTAGGTGAACCGGATTTTGATACACCTAAGCATATTAAAGAAGCTGCCATCGAAGCCATAAATGCCGGCATGACTAAATATACTCCGGCAGCTGGCACACCCCAGTTAAAGCAAGCTATCATCGACAAATTTAAAAGGGAAAACGGCTTAGATTATCAGCCCGCACAAATAGTTGTGTCTTCCGGTGCAAAGCATTCCCTTTACAATGCTTTTCAGGTGCTGGTGGAAGAGGGCGACGAGGTAATACTGCCTGCTCCCTTTTGGGTAAGTCACCTGGAACAAATAAAAATTCCCGGTGCTAAACCGGTAATTGTGATGACAAAGGAAGAAAACGGCTTTAAACTGACACCTGAACAGCTGAAGGAAGCCATTACCCCAAAAACAAAGGCTTTACTGTTAAACAGCCCCAGCAATCCCACAGGGTGTGTATATACTAAAGAAGAACTACAGTCCCTGGCTGAAGTTCTATTAGAACATAAAGATATTACCATTATTTCCGACGAGATTTATGAAAAACTGGTTTACGATAATTTGGAACACCATAGTATTGCCGGTATAAGCCCGGAATTAAAGGAACGCACTGTGGTTATCAACGGCGTATCAAAGGCTTATTCAATGACCGGGTGGCGAATTGGTTATGCGGCTGCACCGTTGGAAATTGCTAAGGCCATGGCTAATTTGCAAAGCCATGCCACAAGTAACCCCACCTCCATTGCACAGGCAGCCAGTGTAGCAGCCCTAAGCGGCTCTCAACAACCGGTGGAAGAAATGAAGGTGGAGTTTATTAAACGGCGTGATTACATGTTAGAAAGGCTACTTGCCATTCCCGGTATCAGTTGTGCAAAGCCTAACGGAGCCTTTTACCTTTTCCCAAATGTAAGTCAGTATTTTGGCAAGGGCTACAAGGGAAAGCTAATTCAAAGCGGCACCGATTTAGCTGCAATACTGCTGGATGAAATACAGGTTGCCGTGGTGCCGGGTATTGCCTTTGGCAACGACGATTTTTTGAGATTTTCTTATGCAACGGATATGAATACCATAAGGGAAGCCTTAGACCGTATAGAGAAATTATTAGCTGATATTAGAAACTCATAACACTAGCCATGCCCTTTCCTTAACCGGAAAGGGTTATTGTGTTTATGGTATTTTTTCATTATATTTTGTAGCGGGTACGAAAAAAATATCTTTCTTACATAGTATAATAAAGGAATTTAGCAATTGAGGTAGAAAAATAAATTTAAAGAAAAATAGTCAATAATAATAAATAAGTATAGCATATCAGGTGGTGAAATATTGCTTAAGAGCATGACCGGTTACGGCCGCGGTGAGGCCGAGGCCTGTGGACTTAAATTTTCAGTGGAGCTAAAATCTGTAAATCACCGTTTCTGTGAAGTGGTGGTGCGAACGCCTAGGGTAATGTCGCCATTGGAAGATCGTATTCGCAGAACCGTTCAAAATGGCCTTAGTCGAGGGCGGGTAGATGTTTTCGTTTCGATGGAAGAGACTGAACAAAAGGTACAACAGGTAAAAGTTGACAAAGCCTTGGCCGTGGCGTATTATAAAGCAATGGAGGAATTGCGCCATTTACTGCCAATAGGCGGTGAAATCGAGCTAAAAGACCTATATAGCCAGCCAAATATCTTTATTTTGGAAGAAGCCGAGGAAAACCTAGAGGAATGGTGGCCTGCTGTTGAAAATGCAGTGACTGATGCCTTGAACCAACTGGTTCAAATGCGCCTTAATGAAGGTTCGCGGCTGGCAGAGGATATCAGCAAGCGGGCGGAGGCTATTGGCAAATTAAATGAGGAGATTCGCCGGCGTGCACCCCTTGTTGTTGAGGAGTACCGCCAGCGGTTGAACCAGCGTTTAGCCCAGTGGAGAGCAGACGGAATGCTGGATGAAAATCGAATGGCGGCAGAGGTGGCCGTTTTTGCTGAAAGGGCCAATATTACAGAAGAGACGGTGCGCTTAAAAAGTCACCTCTCCCAAATGATGGAATGCCTAAGGGCAGACCAGCCTGTGGGGAGAAAGCTAGATTTTTTAGTGCAGGAAATGAATAGGGAGATCAACACCATCGGCTCAAAGGCCAATGATTTACAAATTACCAATGCTGTATTGAGTGCCAAAAGCGAGTTGGAAAAAATTCGTGAACAAGTGCAAAATATTGAGTAATAAGGGTAATATAGGGGGTAAATTATGGATATTAAATTAATTAACATTGGTTTTGGTAATATTGTATCTGCAAACCGGATTATTGCCATCGTCAGTCCTGAATCAGCACCAATTAAGCGCATAATTACTGAGGCAAGGGAACGCGGCATGCTTGTGGATGCTACATACGGTAGGCGTACAAGGGCGGTAATTATAGTGGACAGCGATCATGTAATATTGTCTGCCGTGCAACCTGAAACGGTAGCTAACCGCCTGGTAAGCAAGGATTCCGGCAATCAGGAAGAGATAATCGAATAATTATGGATAGGGAAGGTTTGCTGCTGGTACTTTCAGGACCTTCGGGGGCAGGCAAAGGAACAATATGCCAACAATTAATCAAAAAGGAAAGCTCAATATCCCTTTCCGTATCGGTAACTACACGTTCCCCCAGGTTGGGAGAGGAGCACGGTAAAAATTATTTTTTTATTAATGAAGAGCAATTTAAACAGATGATAGAAGGGGATCAGCTTCTGGAGTGGGCACAGGTTTATGGTAATTTTTACGGCACTCCCCGGGATTGGGTTGAGAAAAAACTACAAGCCGGGGAAGATGTACTGCTTGAAATAGATATACAGGGTGCTCTGCAAATTAAAGAGAAGTTTCCTCAATGTATACTTGTATTTGTTATTCCGCCATCGATAAATGAATTACAGGCACGGCTAATTAAGCGGGGTACTGATTGTAATGATGTAATTAAAAAGAGATTGCAGTGTGTTGAAGGAGAATTGCAAAAGGTGCCACAATATGACTATATTGTGGTTAATGATTGTTTAGATACAGCAATTGATCAAGTCAGATCAATTATTGTGGCAGAAAAATGCAGATCCAAGCGTTTTGATATACAAAAATACTTACAAGTGGAGGGGCAGCATGAATCGTATCTCACTTGATGAATTATTGAAAAAATCCGACAGTCGCTATAGTTTAGTGGTGGCTGCGGCTAAAAGGGCCAGGGAATTGACCGTTGCCAACACGGAGAATGAGCAGGGGAATAAAGAAATTACCGATAAAGCAGTCAGTATCGCCCTGGAAGAAATCATAAAAGGTAAAATAAAGATAGTATCATCAAGGAAGAAAAATATTTCGTAGATGGGGGTTAGAATGTGCTGACCGGCAGAATAATTACAGTGGGTATAGCCGGGGGAATTGCTGCCTATAAATCAGCGGAGTTGGTCAGTGGTTTGGTTAAAGCCAAGGCTAAGGTACGGGTAATAATGACCGAAGGGGCACAAAATTTTATCCGACCGATGACCTTTTCGGCCTTAACCGGCAATGCTGTATTCACCGATATGTTCGCCGATAACCACGGTGGCGTAACACATATTGAATTGGCGCAAAATGCAGATCTGTTGGTGGTGGCTCCGGCCACCGCCAATATTATTGGCAAGGTGGCAAATGGTATTGCAGATGATATGCTGTCCACCGTAATTTTGGCAGCCAGCTGTGAAGTGGTATTTTGTCCGGCTATGAATACAGTTATGTACAAGAACCCAGTGGTACAGCAAAACATTAAAAAGCTGCGCCAACTGGGTTATGCCTTTATAGGACCCAACAGTGGTCAATTGGCCTGTGGCAGCACCGGACCGGGTCGAATGAGTGAACCCCATGAAATTTTACACCATATAAAGCAAATGTTTACCGCCGGAGATTTGGAGGGTGTAAAAATACTGGTATCAGCAGGCCCCACCAGGGAGCCTATAGATCCCGTAAGATATATTTCCAATCGCAGTTCCGGAAAAATGGGTTACAGCATAGCCAAAGCGGCAAGGGACCGGGGTGCCAAGGTGGTATTGGTCAGCGGGCCGGTTAATTTACCTCCGCCGGAGGGTGTCACAGTTATTAAGGTTGAAACCGCCCTTCAAATGCGCCGGGCCATGCTAGAAAATTTTCCTGACAGTGATGTGGTCATTAAGTCTGCTGCGGTGGCAGATTACCGACCCAAATCTGTCTCTGATAAAAAGATTAAAAAAAGCCATGATCCAATGGTATTGGCGATGGAAAAGAACCCCGACATCCTTGCTGAATTGGGTAGGATGAAGGGTAATCAAGTACTGGTGGGCTTTGCGGCAGAAACAGGTAAACTGGATGAATATGCCAGGCTAAAGCTGCGGCAAAAAAATTTAGATTTATTGGTGGCAAACGATGTAAGTGTGCCCGGTGCCGGTTTTGATGTGGACACCAATATAGTGAAAATCTTTAACCGTAATGGAACTGTTATCGACCTGCCAATGATGACCAAAGAAGAGGTGGCTAAACACATCTTGGATCTTGTGGCTCGTTACCGGAGTGAACAGTCCGGTGAGTAAAGTTAATGATAATACTAAGTATGCAGAAGTTTATGTGGAGGTGGCCGGTCGCAATGTTGACAGGCCTTTTCATTACATTGTTCCTTCCCATCTGCAACCCCTAAAGGTGGGCAGTAGGGTAGAGGTAACTTTTGGTTCCCGCACTGTTGCGGGTTATGTGGTGGGGTATTCGTCGCCGCCTAAAGGGATAAAGCTTAAGCCAGTGCAAAGGGTGATAGGTGAGGGTTTAACCCCTGAATTAATTAAACTGGCCCGGTGGATGTCTCAACGATATATCTGCACCTTTGCAGAAAGTTTACATTGTGTGCTGGGGTCAGGCAGGGAAATTATAAAACTACCCCGGGGTTTATACACCCCCTTGGCAGAAGATCAATTGGCAAAGGCCAAGCTCACACCTAAACAATATACTGTAATGATCAATGCACTGGCCTATCCGGGTTTAAATAAAAAACAACTGGCCCATTATTCCGGTGTGTCCACCGCCACCGTAGACACCTTGATAAAGAAAAAAATGCTGCACTGGGCAAGCGCTCCCAGGGCCGGTGCCGGCTTGCCAAAAACTGACAGCCCCCCTCCTATAATCTTAACCCCTGAACAGCAAAGAGTTGTGGAAGTGGTATCACAAACCTTGAATAATGGAAGTTACGGGGCCTATTTGCTCCATGGCGTTACCGGCAGCGGAAAAACGGAAGTTTACATGAGAATAATTACCACTGCTTTGGCACAGGGTAAAAATGCCATTGTATTGATGCCGGAAATATCTCTAACCACCCAGATGGTGTCAATCTTTCGCAGTCGCTTTGGGGGGCAAGTTGCGGTGTTACATAGTCGCTTATCGGCAGGTGAGCGTTACAGTGAGTGGCTCCGCATAAGACGGGGGGATGCCCGGGTGGTGCTTGGTGCCCGTTCAGCCATTTTTGCTCCCATAGATAATTTGGGAATAATAGTAATGGATGAAGAACATGAATCATCGTATAAGCAAGATGAGAACCCAAAGTATCATACCCGGGAGGTGGCCTTGCGGCGGGCAAAGATGGCCCATGCAGTAATGTTAATGGGCAGTGCCACCCCTTCCTTGGAAAGTTATTGCCGGGCAGAGCCCCAGGGGCCATATAAACTGTTGCAGTTACCACACCGGGTGGCCAACCGTACAATGCCGGCGGTGCAGGTGGTGGATATGCGCCAAGAGTTGTATGACGGCTGCGGTGGTTTATTTAGCCGCCCACTGCTGGCCAAAATGGCAGCAGTGCTGGAGAAAGGGCAGCAGACCGTACTGTTCTTGAACCGTCGGGGCTATGCTACCTTTGTGGTTTGCCGTAAATGTGGTTTGGTTTTAAAATGCCCCCAATGTGATATATCACTTACTTATCATTTTGACGGTGTCTTGCGTTGCCACTATTGCAACCACAGCAAAGTGAAACCCCAAAACTGCCCCCAGTGTAAAAGTGACGCCATAGGTTATTTTGGTATTGGCACACAAAAGGTGGAGGAAGAAATTTGCCGCCATTTTCCAGGGGCCAAGGTGCTGCGCATGGATGGCGATACCACAGGACGCAAAGGTTCGCACCAAGAAATTATTGATAATTTTAGAGCCGGTCGAGCAGAGGTCTTGGTGGGTACCCAGATGATAGCCAAGGGTTTGGACCTGCCCGGGGTGACCTTGGTGGGTGTGATCAATGCAGATACCATGTTATACTTGCCTGATTTTCGGGCTGCAGAAAGAACCTTTCAATTGCTAACCCAGGTGGCCGGAAGGGCAGGCCGCGGTGATTTTCCCGGCCAAACCATTGTGCAAACCTACACCCCCCAACATTACAGCATTGTATCTGCGCAAAAGCACGATTATATAGGTTTTTACCACCAAGAAATGAGGTTTCGGCGGGCTTTAAAGTACCCCCCCTTTTATTATTTGGCCCGGATACTGATAAGCGGTGGGGAAGCGCAAGGGGTAGAAACTGCCGCCAGGGAAATACAGCATTGTTTATACCAAGTGGCCGGTGCAGTGGAACAAGAAGAAAGAAAACCGATAATACTGGGGCCCTCGCCGGCGGCCCTGTCAATGATTAAAAGACGTTTTCGTTGGCAATTGGTAATCAAGGGTCGGATGCGCAGGGACGTGCGGCTTATAACGGCAAAATCCCTTAAAATATGGGAGGTTAACAGTGGGCTGAGGAATAAGGTCAATGTGAGTATTGATATAGATCCACAGGTGTTAATATAGTATAATTTGTTATACTGATTTATTTTAAGACAAAGGATATGGAGGATAGAAATGGCTGTATACGAAGTAGTTAGAGAAGGCGACTCTATATTAAGGGAAAAGGCCAAAGAGGTTAAAAAAATAAATGCCAACATCCATAAACTGTTAGATAATATGAGGGACACCATGTATGCTGCTAAAGGTGTAGGTTTGGCGGCACCGCAAATAGGTATTTCCAAACGGGTGATTGTGGTGGATGTGGGAGATGGGTTGATTGAATTGATAAACCCGGAGATTATTGAAGCAAGGGGCGTGGAGACAGAAACCGAAGGATGCCTGTCGCTGCCGGGGGTACTGGGTGAGGTGCCCAGGGCTGCAAATATCACAATAAAGGGTTTAAATAGAGACGGCAAAGAGGTTTCATTTAAAGCCAAAGGATATTTAGCCCGGGCCTTTCAGCATGAAGTTGACCATTTGGATGGTATATTGTTTATTGATAAAGCGCAGAATGTTCGGAAGGAAGATAAGTAGCGATGCGTATAGTTTATATGGGAACTCCGGACTTTGCAGTGCCCTGCCTAGAGGAAATCATTAAAAAAGGCCACCGACTTGTTGCTGTGGTGACACAGCCCGATCGGCCCCGGGGCAGGGGACGCAAGTTACAGCCTCCACCGGTTAAGGTGGTTGCTGAAAAAAACAATATTCCTGTTTTGCAGCCGGAGCAAATTAAAACAGCGGAGTTTTATCAAGAGCTGGAACAGCTGAACCCGGATTTAATAGTGGTTGTGGCCTACGGGAAAATTTTGCCTTTGAGGATTTTGCAAATCCCGCCACTGGGTTGTATCAATGTACACGCATCGTTGCTGCCTAAATACAGGGGTGCTGCACCAATACACTGGGCGGTTATTAACGGCGAAAAGCAAACCGGTATTACAACCATGTATATGGATGAAGGTATGGATACCGGTGATGTTATCTTATCAGAGGCGATAGAAATAAAACCGGACGACACCGTTGGAGATGTGCATGATCGTTTGGCTCTGTTGGGTGCCAAGGTGCTGGGAGAAACCATTGACGGTATTTTGCGTGGCCATGCCCCCCGCTTTGCCCAAGACCATGATCAGGCAAGCTATGCACCGATGTTAAAACGTGAGCATGAATTGATTCATTGGTCCAGGGGAGCAGAGGATATTAATAACCAGGTCCGTGGTATGAATCCATGGCCGGGAACCTATACCACCATGGATGGGGAAATATTAAAGGTTTGGCGTACAAAGGTGCTGGAAAAAGAAAGCGGCAGCTTGCCGGGAACCGTTGTGGCCATTGAAGACCGGTGTCCGGTGGTGCAAACGGGTAAAGGCTGTTTAGCGCTACTGGAGTTGCAGCTGCAGGGCGCTAAAAGGCTTGATGCGGCCAGTTTTTTACGCGGCAGGCCGATAGCTGTAGGCAGCGTCTTAGGGAGGGAGTAATTTTGATTGCAAATACCGCCGCTCAACCCCAGGCAAAAAAGAGATTGTTCATCGGACTGTTGGCCGGCAGTTTGCTGACAGTGGGCGGGGTGGCCGGTTTGCTGTGGTATCTGTTATCACAGCCCACCACTGTTCTTCAGCAGATATTGTTAGTGGTCTTGATTGGTTTTATTCTAATTGCCATGGTGGCAGTGGCCTTTGGTATTGGCGGCATTGTGCTGACCATTTGGTTGGCTAAGACAATAAGTCCTCTACAACCTCTAATGCGAACGGCCATGAGTGTATTATTTCCCATGGCTATCGGTTTGGGGAAAATATTTAAAATTGATACCAATAACATTAAAAGGTCATTTATTGAAGTTAACAATCAGTTGGTACGAACCAGGGAATTAAAAGTAAAGCCATGGCAACTTTTAGTATTGGCTCCCCATTGTTTACAAAAAAGCAGTTGCCCACATAAAATAACCTCCAACATATCCAATTGTAAGAGATGTGGGGATTGCCCGGTGGATCAATTATTAGCGATTCGCGATAAAATGGGTGTTAATGTTGGACTGGCTACCGGTGGTACCTTGGCAAGAAAGTATGTAAAAGAATATCGTCCAAAGGCCATTGTTGCCATTGCCTGTGAGCGTGACCTTGCAAGCGGCATTCAAGACTCAACGCCCATTCCGGTATTGGGAGTACTGAATGAACGTCCCTTTGGGCCTTGTTTTAATACACAAATATCTGTGTATCGGCTGGAAGAAGCAATCAGATATTTCATATAAGAAAAACTAAGGTTTCGCCCGGGTCAAATACTTGAGGGGACCCAAGTTTTTCTAACAGGAGTGAAAGATATGTCTAAGGTTAATGCCCGAGAATTGGCACTAAAGGTGCTCACTGCAGTGGATGAAGAAGGGGCTTATGCCAACTTGGCACTTAATAGGGTGTTAGAAAGATATCGTCCACAGAAACTTGACCGGGCCTTTGCCACTGAATTGGCCTATGGCACATTGAGAACGTTAAATACCTTAGATTGGGTACTGTCAATGTTTTTAAAGCAGCCACTGGCTTCACAGTCAACGGCGGTACGGGGCATATTAAGGATGGGTACCTATCAATTATTATTTATGGATCGAGTACCGCCTTCAGCGGCCTGCAACGAAGCAGTGGAGTTAACTAAAAAATATGCCACCCCAGGGGTAGTTAAGTTTGTCAACGGGGTGCTGCGCAATATTACGCGAAACTTACACAAGATTCAATATCCGGATCTAGAAAATGATGCGGTAGGTCATATTTCCTTAAAGTACTCTCATCCCACCTGGATGGTAAAAAGGTGGTTGAATGAGTTTGGATTACAGGAAACCATTGCACTGTGCAAGGCAAATAACCAAACCCCACCCAACACCGTGCGCACTAACACGCTGCGCATCAGCAGGGAGGAGTTGTTAACCAGACTGCAAGATGAGGGGGTAAAGGCACAGCCAACCTCATATGCCCCCGAGGGACTTAATTTAGACGGTTTTTTATCCTTGCGGGCACTGCCTTCTTTTCAGCAGGGGCTTTTTCAGGTGCAGGATGAGAGCTCTATGTTGGTGGGGCATGCCATTAGCCCCCATGCCGGGGCAAAGGTGATTGACTGTGCGGCGGCACCTGGTGGAAAATCTACCCATATGGCCCAGTTGATGGGTAATGAAGGTAAGGTTATCGCTTTAGATGTACACCCACACAAACTGAACTTAATTCAAGATAACTGCCGTCGTTTGGGTATATCTATTATAGAAGGCAGAGTGGGGGATGCTAGGGATATACCGGAACAGCTGCGTCAATGGGCTGACTATGTTTTGCTGGATGCACCCTGCTCCGGTTTGGGTGTGTTGCGCAGACGTCCTGATGCCCGCTGGCGAAAGGAATCATACCACATCTCTAGCATAGTGAAGTTACAGCAGGAAATGCTGGACAGTGTGAGTAAATGTGTACGTCCCGGCGGTGTGCTGCTTTACAGCACATGCACAATCACCGAGGAAGAAAATATACGGCAAGTAAAATCCTTTTTGGATAGACACAAAGAATTTGAGCTTGAGCCTTTAACACCTTACATATCAGAAAAATTGTCTGATGAGCCCGGTGTAAAAGAGGGGTATATTCAATTGCTGCCCCATGTGCATGGTATGGATGGTTTCTTCATAGCAAGAATGAAAAAAAGAGGAGTTTAGGTAAATTTTGTAGAATAAAAGCCACAAGAAGAGGCGGTTATATGTCCAAAGCTAACCTTAAGGATCTTGATTTAAATGAGATAATGGATTTTTTAGCAGGCTTGGGTGTTGAAGGTTACCGAGCAAGTCAGTTATGTCAGTGGGTTTTTCAAAAGGGTGTAACAAATTTTAATGATATGACAAATATTCCAATGGAGTTGCGCCAAAAACTGGATGCAGTTTGCTCCTTAGGTGGAATGGATATACTGTCCAAACAGGTATCCCGGCGAGACGGTACAATAAAATATTTATTTGGTCTTCCCGACGGAGTAGCAGTAGAAGGTGTTTTAATGCGGCATTCTTACGGTAATTCTGCTTGTGTTTCTACACAGGCGGGTTGCCGAATGGGTTGCCGTTTTTGCGCTTCTACCATTGACGGCATGGTGCGCAACTTAACTTCAGGAGAAATGTATGACCAGGTCTTGGCAATTCAAAGGGATGTGGGTGACAGGGTAAGTCACCTGGTCTTGATGGGTTCCGGTGAACCCCTTGATAATTATCATCAAACCTTGCGCTTTATTGCTAAGGTGAGTGCGCCCTATGGTTTAAATATCAGTTTACGGCACATTACCTTGAGCACCTGCGGTATAGTGCCGGGAATAAAAAGGCTTGCCAATGAGGGTTTGCCTATCACCCTCGCGGTGTCATTGCATGCACCCAATGATGCCATTAGAAACAGTCTTATGCCCATTAATCGAAAGTATCCTCTCTCTGAATTAATTCCCGCATGCAGAGAATATATAAATTTAACAGGTCGCAGGGTAACCTTTGAATATTCGCTTATAAAAGGTATTAACGATGGCATTGAGCAGGCTTGGGAACTGGCGGCATTGTTAAAAAATATCCTTTGCCATGTCAACCTTATTCCTGTTAACCCGGTAAAGGAACGGGAATATCAAAAAACTGACAGGGACAGGGTAATAGCGTTTCAAAAGGAATTAGAAAGGCATGGTATAAATGCTACGGTGCGCAAAGAGATGGGCTCAGATATTGACGCGGCCTGTGGCCAACTTCGTCGCAGAAAAAGTGACAGTTGCCGGTCTTCACCGGCCATGCCTTCAAAAGTACAATTAAAGAGGTGAATGGCTATGGGCCTCTTTTCCGGTCTTGAAGGTAATTTAGAAAAATACATTGAAGGTTTTTTTAAAGACAAATTTAAAGGGCGGATACAGCCGGTGGAAATAGCGAAGCGCTTAGCCCGTGAAATGCGAGATAAGCGCAGGGTAAGTGTTAAAAAAACCTATGTGCCCAACGAATATAAGGTGATGCTGAACCCCGAAGATTGGGAAAGTATCGGTGCATTTAACAAAATGTTATCATTGGAGCTGCAGGATTACCTGGAGCAAAAGGCAAAAGAAAAAAGGTTTACTTTGGTAGCTCCGCCGGTGGTAGAATTGGAAAAGAATAAGGATATATCCGCCGGTGACATTGAATTGCTGTCATCCTTTAGTGAAGCAATACCTTTAACAAAAGAAGAATTACGCCAGCACAACAAAAATGCTTTTGAAGACGAAGAAATACATAAAACACAAATGTATAAACCGGTAAAGGGCACAGAACCCATAGAAAAGCTAATGACAGCAAAGTATTCTTTGGTAGTGCTGGAAGGTCGTGATGTGGGGAAAACATTTTTGTTAAATAACTACCGTGCTGTTATCGGACGAAAAAACACCTGTGATATTGTTTTAACAGACCCAAGTGTGTCAAGGCGCCATGCGCAAATTGATAATGTTAATGATGGGTACCTGTTGACTGATCTCAACAGTACCAATGGTACGCTGGTTGGTGGGGTAAAGGTAACAAAAAAATTGCTTCAACCAAAAGATCTTATCACCTTTGGTACAACAGTGTGCCAATTTAAGGTGGATTGATCATGCTTGGAATTGTATTGTTGGCATTACGACTTTTATTTTTAGGCTTATTCTATTTGTTTTTATTAAAGCTAGTAATTATGGTTGTTGGGGATCTGCGCAAGGCCCCGGCTGCACACAGCCAAAAAGGCGGACATATTATTATCCCCAAGGAGATTAAAGGCGGTGACGGTGCAACTTTAGTGGTTGTTGCCAGTGAAAATGATATGATTAAACCGGGGTTTAAAATTTATCTTGGCGACAGTACAAGATTAGGCAGGTCCGCAAAGAATGATGTTTCCATTGTGGATGATTTTGTTTCAACGGAGCACGCGGCCATTAAGCTAAAGGACGGACAGTATTGGTTGGAAGATATGGGAAGTCTAAATGGTACCTATTTAAACGAAAAAAGGTTAACCCGGCCTGCGGTGCTGGCCAATGGAGATAGGGTGCGGTTGGGTGGAGTTAGTTTTGAGTTTGTGAGGTGGGCACATGAGGTGGAGTCAAATAACTGAAGTGGGGCTGGTTCGTTCAGAAAATGAAGATAGCCTGCTTGTCTGCCCTGACATTGGGCTCTTTGTGGTGGCAGATGGAATGGGTGGTCACCAAGCCGGAGAGGTAGCCAGCAGACAGGCCCTGGTTTATCTAGAGCGGTATCTTAGACGCGAACTGCCCAATACCGCCGATGTCGGTAAGTTGGTGGTAGAAGCCATGGAGCAAGCAAACAGACATGTATACGAAATGGCCTGCAATGACGCAAATTTACAAGGCATGGGCACCACGGTAACTGCATGTCTGTTAAGCGGCGACACTGTTTATGTGGCCCATGTGGGTGACAGCAGAGCATATCTGTTGAGGGGGAACACCATTAAACAGGTTACCGATGATCATTCATTGGTGGGTGAGCTGGTAAAGAATGGCAGCATTACCGAAGATTTGGCCCAGGTACATCCCCGCAGAAATGTTTTAACCCAAGCTGTCGGTGCAATGACCAATGTTGAAGTTGATTTATATAAATTAGTGCTCTATAAGGGCGATAGGTTATTATTGTGTACAGACGGTTTGACCAATCATTTGGTGGGTAAGGAAATACATGCCATTGTCAGCAGTGTCGATACCCCCGATGAAGCGGTGAAAAAGTTAGCCAACGCAGCCCTGGAGCAAGGCGGTACAGATAATGTTTCAATCATTTTGATTGAAATATAATTGGGGAGGGTGCCCATGGTTAGCGAAACCGGTGCCGGCAATTTAAGTGTGAGTACCCGGCAGAGGGAGCATAGACTGTTATTTTATGGCGGTCTGTACCTGTGGGTGGGTGTGCTGACTTTATACCTGGGAATGGACCATATGCCCCATGCTTACATGGTGGTGGCGGGGGCCCTAGGTACTTTTGTTGGCTTTTTGTCACTTAGTTGGTTGTGGCGGCTGACCGGATTTAGGGCTGATCCTTATTTATTGCCCATAATCACCGTATTAATATCCACAGGTTTGGTTTTTTTGTTGAGGTTGCAACCCCATTATGCAATCCGCCAATTTGCCTGGTTGTTGGTGGCCCTTGTGGCCTTGGCCTTGGTTACCACCTTGTTTCGCAATTATCACCTATTGTCTGAATATCGTTATATTTACGCCCTGCTAGGGGTTATAGCTTTAGTGGTACCAATTTTTTTTGGGGAAGAATTGGGCGGTGCCAAACGGTGGTTAGAATTGCCCTGGTTTCAGGTGCAAACGTCAGAATTTGTTAAAATAGTGTTGGTTTTATTTTTGGCCTCCTATCTTGCTGAAAATAAGAGAATACTAACCACAGGAACAGGGTCGGTTTTTGGCATACCGGTGCCAAGCCTGCGGGAGTGGGGGCCGATGCTGGTGATGTGGGGAATTGCCTTGGTGCTGTTGGTGTTTCAAAGGGACTTAGGCACTGCCTTGATCTATTTTTGTACCTTTCTTGCCATGTTATATGTTGCCACAGCCAGGATTTTTTATATATTATTTGGTTTGACCATGTTTATAATAGGAGCATTTATTTGTTATCTTTTGTTTTTTCATGTGCAGGTGAGGGTAGACATATGGCTTAATCCTTGGCCCTTATATGATTCTTACGGCTACCAAATTATACAGTCACTTTTTGCCATGGGCAGTGGCGGAGTTTTGGGTTCAGGTTTAGGGGCAGGGAGACCGGACTTAATTCCTGCGGCCCACACAGATTTTATATTTGCTGCCATTTCTGAGGAGATGGGTCTATTGGGTGGCGCCGGGATTATTCTTCTCTTTATCCTCTTAATCTATCGCGGCTTGCGGATAGCCCTGGAGGCAAAGGATGACTTTTCTGCCCTGTTGGCAGCAGGCTTAACTGCACTGATGGGTTTGCAGGTTTTTATTATATTGGCCGGGGTGATGAAGTTACTGCCCTTAACCGGTATCACTTTGCCTTTCATAAGTTACGGCGGCAGTTCTCTGGTAGCTAACTCTATCATTTTAGGATTATTGTTGAATGTGTCCCACAAGGCGGTTGTTTCTAATGAAAAATAACATTCGCAATTTAGGGATTTTTATTTTGTTGTTGTTGACCATATTGATATTCTATCTGTCGTATATACATTTAAAAATGGGTTCTGAGCTGGCTTCTCATCCAAATAACCGTCGCATGGCAGAGCAGATGGCCAATATACACCGGGGCAGTATATATGACAGAAAGGGTGTTGTCCTGGCAGAAAGCAGGTGGGTTGATGAAGGCAGCGTCCGGGTTTACCCAAGGGGCGCGGAAACTGCCAATATTATAGGCTACACTTCTAAAAAATATGGAGCAAGCGGCTTGGAATCCACTTATGACATTGAACTTTTAGGTATGAACAGGGAGGAAAAACTTTTTAATGAAATAAGAAAAGCCACCGGCCAAAGCCAGCTTGGGCAGGATTTGGTATTAACCTTGGATGCAGAGTTACAGCACTTGGCGGTGGAACTCTTGGGCGGCAAGAGGGGTGCGGTGGTGGCTGTGGACCCGCGCACCGGAGCAATTTTGGCAGCGGCAACATCCCCGTCCTTTGATCCCAATAATTTAGAGCAAGAATGGGAGCATCTACAAAATAATAAGGATGCACCGCTTTTGAACAGGGCTTTTCAGGGGGCCTATCCACCGGGTTCGGTGATGAAATTAATTACAGCGGCCGGGGCCTTGGCCCAGGGACACCAGGGCGGGGACCTTGTCAATTGCCCGGGCTATCTGATGGTGGAAGGTTTTAAGCTGGAAGATAATGTACATGGCCATGTGGACTTGACCGAAGCCTTGGTGGTATCGTGCAATACCGCCTTCGGGCAACTGGCTTTAGAAATGGGACGGCAACCCTTTGTGCAAGTTGCAGAGCAGTTTGGCTTTAATACTGATTTTGCTTTAGGTGTAGAAAGCCGGCCCAGCACCATGGGGGATATTGAAAACATGGACAGCAGGCAATTGGCGGTTACAGCCATAGGCCAAGGGGATTTGCTGGTCAGTCCACTACACATGGCCATGGTGGCGGCGGCTGTGGCAAACGGTGGCTCGATGATGCAGCCCTATTTGGTGCAAGAAGTAAGAAACTCTTTAGGCAAAACGTCATATCAGCATAGACCCGGTCTTATGCTGCAGGCCACTGACGCAGAAACGGCCCGGATTATCGGTGATGCCATGGCTGCAGCGGTGGAGAGGGGAACGGCAAGGGCTGCGGCCATAGGTGGAATAGAGGTGGCAGGAAAGACGGGTACCGCTGAAAACCCCCATGGTGCTTCCCATGCTTGGTTTGTAGGCTTTGCCCCGGTTCAGCAGCCCAGGGTTGCGGTGTCTGTAATAATTGAAAACGGTGGTTCAGGTGGCAGGGTGGCAGCACCAATTGCACAAAAAGTGATATCTGAGGCATTGATGAGGTGAAGAAAAAATGATCGGTAAGCTATTGGGGAACCGGTATGAAATACAGGAACAACTGGGCGGCGGTGGGATGGCCGTTGTTTACAAGGCTAAGGATACTTTTTTAAATCGCTTGGTTACAATTAAGGTGTTAAGGTCGGAGTTTGTATCTGACAGTGATTTTATCCGTCGCTTTCGCCGAGAGGCACAGGCTGTGGCCAGCCTTTCTCACTCTAACATTGTTAACATTCATGATGTTGGCCAGGAAGAAGATACCCATTATCTGGTAATGGAGTATATAGATGGGGACAACTTAAAGAATTTTATTCAAGACAAGCCCGACCTGCCTATACATGAAATAGTAAGCATTGTGCGGCAAATTTGTGATGCCCTGCAGCATGCCCATGAAAACAATATTGTACACCGGGATGTAAAGCCCCATAATATTTTAATTACCCCTAACCATCGGGTAAAACTTACCGATTTTGGCATTGCTTTAGAAGCCACCACCGGCACAATTACAAATACTCAAACTATTATGGGCTCTGTGCATTATATATCACCGGAACAGGCAAAGGGGGAAACCCCCGGCCCGCAATCAGATATCTACTCCCTTGGTGTGGTGCTGTATGAAATGCTTACTTCACAGCTACCGTTCAAAGGAGACGGCCCGGTGGCGGTGGCATTAAAACATATACAAGAGCAGCCTCCACTTCCTGGGGAAATAAACCCACATATACCTAAGGAATTAGAACGAGTTGTGTTAAAGGCAATGGAAAAAAATCCTGATCAGCGGTACCGGTCTGCCCAAGAGTTCAGTTCGGAACTGCTGAGGGCTGTAAATGGCCAAAGGGCTGTTCCGGATCAGGAGGATGACTTTGCCACTCAAGTTTTACCAAGCAATATAAAGGCCGAGCAGGAAGAAATAAAGTCCAAAAAAGAAGATAAAAAAGCAAAGGCAATCAAAATCAGCGTACTGGCGGGTCTGTTGCTTTTGAGCTTATTGGGCGGAATGTTGTTTGCACTTTTTAATTACCTAAATGTACCTGAAGTGGCAGTGCCCGAGGTGGAAGGCTTACCTGTGGAAGAAGCGCGCATTTTATTGGCAGGGGAGGGCTTAGAGCCCACGGAGCGTGAAATACATAGCAGCTCAGTTGAGAAGGGGATTGTTATTTCCCAGAGTATAGCACCGGGTACCAAGGTGAAAAAGGGCCGTGCCATAGAGATGACCGTCAGCTTGGGTCCGGAAATGCAAACACTTCCCGATGTGACAAATCTGCCCATCAGTGACGCGCGAATAATGCTGCACAATGCTGATTTTAATTATAAGGAAAATGAAGTATTCGATGAAAATGTAGAAGCGGGCTACGTGATCAGTCAGGATCCACCCCACGGTAAGCACCCCAAGGGTATTACCGTGGAGCTTAAAGTAAGCAAGGGTCCGGAGTTTAACTTCCAATCTGTGCCTAATTTAATTGGCTTAAACATTGATGCGGCCCGGGCAAGGTTGGCTGAGTATAACTTGGTGCTGGCTCAACCTGTAAAGGGAGAGCGCAGTGACAGGTATCTCGAAGGCCAGGTGATTAGACAAACTCCCGAATCCGGTACGGAAATAAGAGAAGGTTCTGAAGTGTCAATTGTGGTAAGTGAAGGGCCCGGCCCCGCAAAAAGAACGGTTAATGTCACCGTGCCCATTGATGATGATGGAAAAAGTCATGAAGTGAGAATAAGTGTGGAGGATGTCCGTGGCACCAGGGATGTGTATGTTGCCACGCGCTCTTCCGGTGAAATTGTTGTGGAGCCTGTGGAGTATTATGGAAATGCTGTCATTCGGGTATATATTGACGGGGAATTAAAGTTTGATCAATCCCCATAATTTAAGCTTTTCTTTGGGGGGTTTGTATGATTGAAGGCATAGTTGTCAAAGCATATAGTGGATATTATTATGTGCAGGACGGTGATGCCCAGTGGATTTGCCGTTTAAGGGGCAAGTTTCGTTATGACAAACAAAAGGTTTTGGTGGGCGACCGGGTGCGCTTAAAACCGGCAGAGAAAAATACCGGCGTAGTTTATGAGGTGCTAAATAGACGCAATGAATTGTTGCGCCCACCGGTGGCCAATGTGGATCAGGGGGTAATTACCTTTGCCGTTGCTCACCCGGAACCGAATTTAAGCCTCTTGGATCGGTTTTTGGTACTGGCTGAAAGCTCGGGGGTAAAGCCGGTAATATGTTTAAATAAGGCTGATTTATTAGGGGAGCAAGAACCGGAATGGTTAGACCTATATCGGAGAATTGGCTATGGGGTATTTTATACCAGTACTAAGTATAATACCGGCTTAGATGAACTGAGGGCAGAGTTGAGGGGTAAGATTTCTGTTTTTGCAGGCCCGTCGGGGGTGGGTAAATCAAGTTTGTTAAATTCCATTAAACCGGGGCTTAAATTAAAAACAGGGGAAATAAGCGAAAAATTAAAGCGGGGTAGGCATACCACACGGCATGTTGAGTTATTACCAATAAACGGCGGCCTGGTGGTGGACACACCGGGTTTTTCAAACCTCAATCTACCTGAAATACCGGCAGCGGAACTGATGCATTACTTTCCTGAACTGGCAAAGTTTCAAGGGAAATGCCGTTTTACCAGCTGTACCCATAACATGGAACCCCAATGTGCAATTAAAAAGGCAGTGGACCTGGGGGAAATTGATGCCGGAAGATATAATAACTATTTACAATTTTTAAACGAGTTAACAGAACGGGAGAGGAGATATTAGTATGATAAAGTTGGCCCCATCAATATTGTCGGCAGATTTTGCCCGCCTGGCCCAAGAGGTGAACACTGTGGAGCGAGCAGGTGCTGAATATTTGCACCTTGATGTGATGGACGGACATTTCGTACCTAATATAACCATTGGCCCATTGGTGGTACAGGCGCTAAGACCCCATTCAAAAATGTTTTTTGATGTGCACCTGATGATTGCACAACCGGACAAATACCTGGCGGACTTTGTGGAAGCCGGTGCTGACTTGGTAACGGTGCACGTGGAAGCATGCACTCACCTTCACCGGGTAGTAACACAAATTAAAGAATTGGGTGTTAAAGCCGGGGTGGCACTAAATCCGGCTACTCCGATAAGTGCTGTGGAACATGTACTGCCACTGGTGGATTTGGTGTTATTAATGACAGTTAACCCTGGCTTTGGTGGGCAAAAATTTATTCCCCAGGTGCTGCCTAAAATTAAGCAAGTACGGGAATTAATAGCTAATACAGGCCTAAACACTGAAATACAAGTGGACGGCGGTATTAACATAGAAACAGCCGGAAAGGTTGTAGAGTGTGGTGCCAAGGTATTGGTGGCAGGCTCAGCTATCTTTAACAGCAATGATAGGGAGCATGCGGTACAAGCATTACGCAAGGCCGCTTTAGGAGGTGATAAATAATGGCAACATGGATCTGCACCCAGTGCGGTGAGAAAAAAGAGGGTCGCTGCAAGCCAAGAAAATGCCCTGCATGTGGTGCGTCGGGTACTGAAACCTTTAAAAAAGATGAGGAAACAAACAAATAAGTGAATATCAAGTAATTATTTTAAGTGAACGGGATAAGATTAGCTTATCCCGTTTCTTATTGTTATATTGTTCCTAGACAAACCAAGTGACCTACTGTTATAATCATAACAAAATGGAATAATTTTGTTATGGGGTTAATTTATAACCCTTTTATTTTTTAAGTTGAAATTATCGGATAAAACTAGGGTATGGGCTTACAATATAGATTATATACCGGGCGGTGATAATAAACTGTTTTTGTAACCTCAGCAATTTACGAAAGAAGGTTGTAATTAATGAAGAAGATAGAGGTTAAAAATTTAGTGAAAATATTTGGCGACAACCCTGACAGGGCATTAAAGTTGCTGCAGCAGGGTATAGATAAAGATGAAATCTTGGCAAAAACCAAACAAACAGTGGGAGTATATAATATAAATTTTGATGTGGAAGCTGGGGAAACCTTTGTGCTGATGGGTTTATCCGGTAGCGGCAAATCAACGCTGCTACGTTGTTTGAATCGATTGATTGACCCTACCGGAGGCGAAGTTTATATTGACGGGGAAGATATAACTAAGGTAAATGAAGAGTCATTACGCAACATTAGACGGCGGAAGTTAGGGATGGTGTTTCAAAAGTTTGCCCTGTTCCCACATCGTACCGTATTGGAAAACGCTGCCTTTGGCTTAGAAATACAAGGCATTGATGAGCAAGAAAGATTTGACAAGGCCCAACGGGCATTGGAGTTGGTTGGTTTAAAGGGTTATGAGAAGTCTATGCCAAGTCAACTCTCCGGTGGGATGCAGCAGCGGGTAGGCTTGGCCAGGGCCCTATCCAGCGATCCGGATATACTGCTAATGGATGAAGCCTTTAGTGCCTTGGATCCCTTAATTCGTAAAGAAATGCAAGACGAACTCTTGTCCATTCAAAGCCAGATGAACAAGACTATCATATTTGTAACCCACGATTTGGATGAGGCCCTTAAAATTGGTGACCGCATTGCCCTAATGAAGGACGGTGCCATTGTGCAAATAGGCACACCTGAAGAAATATTAACAAACCCTGCCAATGATTACGTTGAACGCTTTGTAGAAGATGTGGACATGACCAAGGTACTTACCGCTGAGGGCATTATGAAGAGCCCACAGGTGGTGATTACCATAAAGGACGGCCCTCGCTTGGCATTGCGCCTAATGAAGGAGCACGGTTTATCCAGTATTTTTGTAACTACCCGGGACAGAAAGCTCTTGGGTATTGTAACTGCGGACTGCTGTGTTGACGCGGTGGTAAACGGTTACAATGATATTAATCGGCTGGTAATAACTGATGTCCCAAAGGTAAATTTGGAAGCCCATGTGAATGAAATTATTCCATTGATGGCAGACTCAAAATACCCTGTGGCCGTGGTTGATGAACAGGACAAATTAAGAGGTGTACTGGTACGGGGCGCGGTGCTGGCCGGCATGATGAAGAAGGGGGGCGAATAAAATGGAATTGCCTAAACTTCCCATTGGTGCCGGTGCGGAATTGTTGGTGGACGCTGCTGAAACCTATCTGGGCTGGCTATTTGATTTTATAACAATAGTCATTAAAGCGCTGGTGGGCAATTTTGCAGATTTGCTGAATATGATGTCGCCCTTGCTCTTTATCGTAATTGTATCTGCCATTGCATGGCGGCTTGCCGGTAACAGGGTAGCCATTGGGTCCGCCCTTGGTTTACTGTTAATTCTAAATATGGGTATGTGGAAACCGGCAATGGATACCATAGCCTTGGTATTAATAGCCACACTCTTTGCTTTAATTATCAGCATACCCTTGGGAATTCTCACTGCCCGTTACCAGATGGCCCATAGGGTGGTCATGCCCATCTTGGATTTTATGCAGACAATGCCGCCCTTTGTATATTTAGTGCCGGTGGTAATACTCTTTGCCATCGGAGAAGTGCCGGGCTTAATTGCTACCGTTGTGTTTGCAATGCCTCCGGCCATTAGGCTCACCGGCTTGGGTATTAGACAAGTCCCTGAAGATTTGATAGAAGCTGCTGAAGCCTTTGGGGCCACCGAAAGTCAGAAACTGTTTAAGGTACAATTACCCTTGGCCATGCCCACCATTATGGCCGGTGTAAACCAATGCATACTGTTGGCCTTATCAATGGTGGTAATTGCAGCTATGGTTGGTGTGGGTGGCTTAGGCGGTATGGTGCTCCGGGGAATTCAACGTTTGGATGTGGGGTTGGCCTTTGAAGCCGGGCTATCAATTGTAATTATAGCTATCATCCTTGACCGCATTACCCAAAAAATTGGGTTTAATAACAAAACAAATAAATAAGGGGGAGAAAAGGTGAAAAGATTTAGTAAAGCCAGTGTACTGCTTGCCATGCTTGTCATTTTGAGCCTAGCATTGGCGGGTTGTACAGGCGGCGGGGGAGAACAGGACCCTGCGGCACAGCAAGCACAGGATGCAGGCACAGTTGTGTTGGGATATGTAGAGTGGGATTCTGAAATTGCCAGCACACACGTGGTTAAAGAAGTACTGGAGAGCAAAATGGGTTATGAGGTGGAAACCGTTCCGGTGGATGCTGCATTGATGTACACCGGCTTGAGCCGGGGGGATTTTGACGCCATTGTGTCATCTTGGCTGCCGGTTACCCACGGAGAGTACCTGGATAGGGTTAAAGATGATGTGGAGAACTTGGGAGCTAACCTAGACGGTGCCAAAATCGGTTTGGTAGTGCCCGCCTATGTGGAAATTGATTCCATTGAAGAAATGAATGAAATAGCAGACCGGTTCAACGGCCAAATTATTGGCATTGAACCCGGTGCAGGGGTTATGAATGCCACTGAAGCTGCCATTGAAGAATATGGTCTTGATAACTTTACCTTAATGGACAGCAGTAGTGCTGCCATGGCTGCATCATTACAGAGAGCAATTAATGATAACCAATATATTGCAGTTACCGGCTGGACTCCCCACTGGAAGTTTGCCAAGTTTGATTTGAAGTACTTGGATGATCCTAAGGGTGTCTATGGCGGTGAAGAACACATTGCAACCTTAGTTACATTGGACCTCAAAGAGACTAAACCGGAAGTTTATAACTTCTTAAATAACTTCTACTGGGAACCGTCTGACATGGAAGATGTTATGGTCTTGATATACGAAGGAATGTCACCGGAGGAAGCTGCTAAGCAGTGGGTTGAAGAAAACAGTGACAAGGTGGAGGCATGGCTGCCTTAAATAAAAAGCTTTTAGGGTAGGGGTGGACAAGGTCCGCCCCTACCCTAATTTTACAATAATACCTGACCTGCCGGGCGTGGCATAGTGTAAAATTGTTGTAGGAAAAAAAGAAATAAGAGACCACTCTTTTTGGTAAAATAAAGTCGAGCAAAACCCAAATTACCAAAGGAGTGTCTCTTGTGAATACTATTCTACTACAAAAAAATTCATTGAGCAATTATTAAATTTTTTTGCTTCAGATAGAATTAAGGCCATTGAAGAGATGGAAACCACCTTAAAAGAATACACGGACAATTTTATTGTGGATATGATGAGTGCATATCTTGAAGCCCTTGATAAATCTATAGTAGAAGACAAAACCGGCCGTAAAAACAAAGGTCTGGTAATACAAAGAAAAAATGATAAGCGAGAATTATTTACGGTTTTTGGTCCTATGC
>NZ_JONT01000014.1 GCF_000711975.1 Desulfofalx alkaliphila DSM 12257
AGCTCTGCAGGGCCGATGGTACTAGGGCATAAGCCCTGGGAGAGTAGGTCGTTGCCGAAATAAAATTTGACCCCTGGGAGAACCCAGGGGTTTTTTTATTTAGCTCATTATTTGATTGTTTTTTTGCCATAATAAAATAAAAAACAGGGGGTTTTATAATATGACGCACCAACCCGGTTATTTTGGACACTATGGCGGGCAATATGTACCTGATCAATTAAAACCTGCACTGCAAGAATTAGAGGAAGCTTACCTGACAATACGTCAAGACCCTGAATTTTTTCGTGAATTAAGATATTACTTAAAATATTATGTGGGTCGTCCATCCCCGCTGTATCATGCGCGGGGTTTATCCTCTTATCTGGGTGGGGCTCAAATCTACCTAAAAAGGGAGGATTTAAACCATACCGGTGCCCATAAAATTAACAACGCCATAGGACAAATACTGTTAGCCCGCAAAATGGGCAAAAAAAGAATAATTGCAGAAACCGGCGCAGGGCAGCACGGTGTGGCCACTGCCACGGCGGCGGCCATGTTTAATCTGCCATGTACAATTTTTATGGGTGAAGAGGATATACGCCGTCAGGAGCTAAATGTATTTCGGATGCGCATGCTTGGTGCTGAAATAAGGTCTGTGGCCAGAGGAAGCCGTACTTTAGCTGAAGCAGTTGATGATGCATTAAATTACTGGGTACAAAATTTGGAAGATACATATTATCTTATTGGTTCAGCGGTGGGGCCACACCCCTTTCCCACCATGGTGCGGGATTTTCAAGCAATTATCGGCCATGAAGCCCGATACCAAATACTTGAACAGGCAGGAAGGCTACCTGATTACGTCATTGCATGTGTTGGCGGTGGAAGTAATGCCATAGGTATTTTTACTTCATTCCTCGGGGATGCAGCTGTTCAGCTGATAGGGGCAGAAGCAGGCGGTATTAATTTGGAAAACGGCCAGCATGCAGCCACAATGACACTGGGCAGACCGGCAATTTTGCATGGTTGTCGTACCTATGTACTGCAAGATGATCAGGGCGGAGTAATGCCGGTGTACTCAATTTCCGCCGGCTTAGACTACCCAGGGGTAGGGCCGGAGTTGAGTTATTTAAAGGATGGCGGACGGGTAAAGTTTGTGCCCATAAAGGACAGGGAAGCCTTGGATGCATTTCAGTTGATATGTAAAACAGAAGGTATTATACCGGCATTGGAAAGTTCCCATGCCTTGGCTGAAGCAATGAAACTTGCCCCCAAGTTGTCATCCCAGCATATTTTGCTGGTTAGTTTATCTGGCCGTGGCGACAAGGACGTGCACCAGGTGGCAGAAGTGCTGGGAAAGCAAATACAGCAATAAAAACATTTTCTTGTACCTTTTGATGATAAAGTTATTGACTGCCACCGGTGTTTTGTGCTATCTTCTTATAAATCAGAGCCTAGTTTAGATGAGTTATAGTTAAGAAGAGTTGAGCTGAGAAGAGTTGGGTTAGTTTTATAGGTGATTATGCGGGCATAGTAGTGCCCTTTTTTGCCATTAACCAGTACTCTTTCTGAGTGCTGGTTTTTTTATTTTACCCTTTAAATATGGAGGTGATAAAAGAGTGCTTACCGAGCAGCAGTACATTGATTTAAGCAGTGAGTACAATTTAATCCCGGTGTATCGGCAGTGGCTGGCTGATACTGAAACCCCTGTTACGGTGTATCAAAAATTAAAACCGCTAAATCCTGTTTATTTGTTGGAAAGTGTTGATGGGGGGCAGCAGGTGACCCGTTACTCTTTTATTGGACTAAAGCCCTTTGCCACCTTTTCCAGCAAGGGCACGGATGTTGTTTTCAGCAGTGACGGTGAGGTAAAAAAACTTAGCGGTAAACCCTTGGATTTACTGTATGGTGTTTTGTGCCGGTATCATTGCCCTAAATTGCCGGGATTGCCCAGGTTTTATGGTGGGGCGGTGGGGTACATTGGCTACGATGCCGTCACCACCCTGGAGAAGCTGCCCCAGACCACCCTTGATGATCTTAACTTGCCCGATACCTTCTTTGTCTTGTGCAGTGTGGTGCTGATCTTTGATCATCTAAAACACACAATAACCGGGGTGGTAAACAGCAGGGTAATAACAGATGCCTCTGCCGGCTACAGGGATGCTCAAAATACCTTGGATGAAATTCAACAATTGATGCAGCAACACGCCCCGCTGGAGCTACCCCTTAATACCACTGCCGGACCGGTGAAATCTAACTGTACCAGAGAAGAATTCATTGCCCAGGTGAAAAAGGCAAAGGAATACATTGCCGCCGGTGATGTCTTTCAAGTGGTGCTGTCAAAACGATTTAGCTGCCACTATTCCGGTGATCCTTTTCAGGTCTACCGTCGGCTGCGCAGTTTAAACCCTTCACCCTACATGTATTATCTGAATTTTGGTGCTGCCTCCATTGTCGGTGCTTCACCGGAAATGCTGGTGAGGGTAGAAGGAGGACTGGTGCAGACACAGCCCATAGCAGGTACCCGTCCCCGGGGTGTGGATGAAGACCATGACAACCGGCTGGCTGCCGATTTGTTGGCTGATAGGAAGGAGCAGGCGGAGCATATAATGCTGGTGGATTTAGGCCGAACTGATTTGGGGCGGGTTTGCCAGCCGGGCAGTGTCAGGGTTGACAGCTACATGCAAGTGGAGAAGTACTCCCATGTTATGCATCTGGTATCAAGTGTTAAAGGGGTACTTAAGGATGAATTCACACCCATAGATGCCTTTAAGGCATGTTTTCCTGCCGGTACAGTCAGTGGAGCCCCTAAAATACCGGCCATGGAAATTATAGATGAGCTGGAATCCACCAGGCGCGGCATATATTCCGGTGCCATTGGCTACCTGGGTTTTAACCGCTCCTTAGATACCGCCATTGCAATTCGTACCATTGTCTTTCACAATAAGAACGCTTATTTTCAGGCGGGGGCAGGCATAGTGGCCGACTCTGATCCGGAAAGTGAATATCTGGAAACTATCAATAAGGCAGCGGTGTTGGCCAAGGCACTGGGTATAGAAAAATTAAAACTCACCAAGGCAGGGGCTCAAAGCAGGGTGTTGGCATGATAACTTATTAACCGGCCAATTGGAGGGCAGATCCGACAATAATGTATCACTTTCCAATTGTTGACCCAGGGGCCCTTTATAGTGCCCCATATGGGTATTTAGAGAAGAGACTGGAAGAGGAGAGATGAGTATGATACAAAGGGCAATTAAAATGGTGGTGGCAGGCCGGCATCTTGATGAGGAGCAGGCTGCTGCAGTGATGACAGAAATAATGGAGGGCCGGGCCAGCGGTTCGCAAATTGCATCACTTCTTACCGCACTGCATCTAAAGGGCGAAACGGTGGACGAAATAACCGGTTTTGCCCGGGTGATGAGGCAAATGGCTACCCCGATCAGGAGCAGTCATCCTTTGTTGGTGGATACCTGCGGCACCGGGGGCGATGGCAAAGGAACCTTTAACATATCCACTACCGCTGCCATAGTATTGGCCGCTGCCGGTGCAAAGGTGGCCAAACACGGTAATCGTTCGGTGAGCAGCCGTGCCGGCAGTGCCGATGTGCTGGAGGCTTTAAAAGTAAATATAAATATCACAGCCCGGCAGGCTGAACGCTGTTTGGAAGAAGTGGGCATTTGTTTTATGTTTGCCCCTAACTTACATGGGGCAATGAAACATGCCGCCCAAACCCGAAAAGAAATTGGCATACGCACAGTGTTTAATATCCTTGGCCCACTAACCAACCCTGCCAAGGCCCAAACACAGGTGCTGGGGGTATATGCCGCGGATTTGGTGGAAAAAATGGCCCAGGCACTGGTTAGGTTGGGCAGCACCCGGGCATTTGTGCTGCACGGGGCCGGAGGATTGGATGAAATATCCCCGGTGGGGCTTGCCCATATTTGTGAAGTGCGTGCAGGGGAGGTGCACCGCTACACCATAGACCCGGCAGAGTATGGTTTTGCCCCTGCCAAGGTTGAGGACCTCGCTGGGGGTGATGCTGAAGAAAATGCCCGGATCACCAAAGAAATTTTAGCCGGTGCCACCGGCCCCAAAAGGGATGCTGTGGTGTTAAATGCTGCCTTAGGGCTGATATGTTCAGGCATTGTCAGTAATTTAAAAGACGGAATTGCCGTTGCCCAAAGGGCCATAGACAGTGGTGCTGCCATTAAGAAACTGGAACAACTGGTAAAAGTCACTTCGACCATGGGCGGTAAAGAGGTGATTAGTTTCTAATGTTACGGCAAATATTAGAGCATAAACAGGTGGAAGTAAAGCAGCAAATGCAGCAAATACCGCTGGATACAATGAGAAAATTTGCCATGTCAATATCTGCAACCCGGAGCTTTGCCCGGGCCTTAAATAAACCCGGTGCAGTGCAAGTAATTGCTGAAGTAAAGAGACGCTCACCGTCTAAGGGCTTGCTGTGTACCAACTTTAATCATTTGACGCTGGCAAAGGAATATACCGCTTCGGGGGCAGCTGCCATATCGGTACTCACCGACAGCAAGTTTTTCGGCGGACATAATCAATTTTTGGCGGATATTAGAAAAATCACTTCACTTCCCTTGCTGCGCAAGGATTTTATCATCCACCCCTATCAGGTTTACCAAACCAAGGTCCTGGGGGCTGATGCACTCCTGCTTATAGTCGCTGCCTTGGATGAGGATACCTTGATTGAGCTGTACCGCCTATCCGTTAACCTTGGCTTAGAGGTGCTGGTGGAGGTTCACAATGAAAGTGAGCTAAAACGGGCGCTGGCCTTGGGGGCTACGCTTATCGGCATTAATAACCGCAACCTGCACACCTTTAAAACGGATATTGAAACCACTGTGGAATTGTGTTCGCTAATTGATAATTTAGGGATAACAGTGGTTAGCGAAAGTGGCATTAAAGATGCAGCGGACATAAAAAAGTTGGCCCGGCACGGCGTCAGTGCGGTGTTGGTGGGGGAAACGCTGGTTAAACATCCAACCCCCGGTGAACGATTGCAGCAGTTGCTGCGGGGGTGCAGGTGCCATGAATAAACAGGTGCGGGTAAAGATATGCGGCATCATGGATGCCCACACAGCCCTAGGGGCGGTAAAATTGGGCGCCCATGCTTTAGGGTTTGTGTTTGCCCCGAGCAAACGCCAAGTATCTGCTGAGCTGGCCCGAAGCATTATTAAAAGGCTGCCGCCTTTGGTCAGTAAAGTAGGTGTATTTGTGGATGCTCCGCTGGATGAAGTTAACGGCCTTGCTCGGTATTGTCAATTGGATGCAGTGCAGCTACACGGAGATGAACTGCCGGAGTACGTGTCTAAAATTGAATTGCCGGTTATTAAGGCATTCCGTGTAAAGGATAAGAGTGTACTGGATCGGGCAGTGAATTTTCCTGCCGCTGCCATCTTGCTGGATACCTATACCCCCGGTGTTGCCGGGGGTACGGGCAAAACCTTTAACTGGCACCTGCTGGAGCCAGGGACCATCAAAAGACCGCTGATACTGGCCGGGGGTCTCACCCCAGATAACGTTGGCGAAGCAGTTAAATTGGTGCGCCCATACGCCGTTGACGTGTCCAGCGGTGTGGAAACAAACGGTGTTAAAGATTTAAATAAAATTGCCTTGTTTATAGATGAGCTGAGGAGAGGGGTTAATATATGATGATGCAAGCACCCGATGAGCGAGGGTATTTTGGACTTTATGGCGGGCGCTTTGTGCCGGAAACACTGATGCCTGCTTTGGAAGAACTGTGCGAAAGCTATCGGTCCGTAAAAAATGATGCGGAGTTTGAGGCAGAGCTTAATTACTATCTGAGCAAATACGTGGGACGTCAAACCCCGCTGTATTTTGCAGCGGGGTTAACCCGCCATTGCAATGGAGCCCGGATTTATCTTAAAAGGGAAGATCTAAACCATACCGGTGCCCATAAAATTAACAATACCATCGGCCAGCTGCTTTTAGCCAGGCGAATGGGTAAAAAGAGAATCATTGCTGAAACCGGTGCCGGCCAGCACGGGGTGGCCACCGCCACCGCTGCGGCCCTGTTTGGGTTACAATGTGTTATTTATATGGGCGAAGAGGATATTAAACGACAGGCTTTAAACGTCTTTCGCATGAAACTGCTGGGTGCCGAAGTGGTGGCGGTTAAAGGGGGCAGCCGTACCCTAAAGGATGCCATGAATGAGGCCATAAGGGATTGGGTGACCAATGTGCAAACCACCTACTACTGCATTGGCTCCGTTGCAGGGCCTCACCCCTATCCCCAAATGGTGAGGGATTTTCAAGCAATAATTGGCAGGGAAACTAAGGAGCAAATTATTGAACAGACCAAAGGCTTGCCACAATATATTGTTGCCTGTGTAGGGGGCGGCAGCAATGCCATGGGTATTTTTTATCCCTTTTTGCAGCACCGAGAGGTTGCACTGGTGGGTGTAGAGGCGGCAGGAAAGGGATTAAACAGCGGGCGGCATGCCGCCACCCTGACCATGGGCAGCCCCGGGGTGTTACACGGAAGCCACAGCTACATTTTACAGGATCAGGACGGACAGGTACTGCCGGTGCACTCCATTTCAGCGGGGCTGGATTACCCGGGGGTTGGTCCGGAGCACAGTTATCTAAAAGATATTGGCCGGGTGAAATACTATGCTGTTACCGATGACGAAGCCTTGGATGCTTTCAAATTATTGTGTCGCACTGACGGTATCATTCCGGCGCTGGAGAGCGCCCATGCTCTGGCCCAGGCGGTAAAGATGGCGCCGAAACTGGCAAAGGATACAGTTATTATTGTCAACCTTTCAGGCCGGGGAGATAAAGATGTAAACACAGTGGCTGAAATGATGGGGGTGGAGATATAATGAATAGAGTGGAGCAGTGTTTTGAAAAACTTAAGGCACAGAATCAAAAGGCCTTTATCCCCTTTATCACTGCCGGTGATCCGCACCTGGATGTCACTGTGGAACTGGTAAAGGCGATGGATGTTTCCGGGGCCGATATCATCGAGCTGGGGGTGCCTTACTCTGATCCCATGGCTGACGGCCCGATAATTCAAGCTGCCTGCCAGCGGGCTCTTAAGGCAGGCGTTACCCTGCGGAGAATACTTTATGCGGTGCAAGAGATTCGCCGCAGCAGTCAGGTACCGCTGGTGCTGATGTCATATTACAATCCCATATTGCAGTACGGTTTAAAAAACTTTGTGCTTGATGCGGTTAGCAGCGGGGTGGACGGGGTTATCGTGCCCGATCTACCTGTGGAGGAATGTTTGCCGCTATATAAGAGTGCCTTGGAAAAGGGGCTTTGCCTAATACCCTTGGTAGCACCCACCACCACCCAAGAGCGGTTAAGTAAAATAGCCGAGCTTGCCATGGGATTTATTTATTGCGTTTCGGTAACAGGTATTACCGGCCTTAGGCAGGAATTTAATAGTGAAATATCGAAGTTGACTAACCGTGTTCGCTGTGCGTCTTCACTGCCAATAGCTATCGGGTTTGGTGTTTCTTCTCCGGCCCAAGCGGTGACTGTGGCTCAATACTGTGATGCAGTTATTGTGGGCAGCGCCATAGTTAATATCATAGGGCGTGACCCTGGCAATGCCGTCCACAAGGTGGCAAGGGCAGTGGCTGAATATAAAGCAGCGTGTTCTAGTAGGGGGTTTTTTTAATGCCGTCTTATCACTTAGTAAGTCGTAAATATAGAAAAGAAGATACCGTTATCCGGTTAGCAACCACTGAGGTGGGTGGCGGCAGCACTGTGATTATTGCCGGGCCCTGTGCAGTTGAAGATCGTGAACTGATGTTGCAACTGGCGCCCTTGCTAAAAAATATGGGTGTGGATGTGCTGCGGGGCGGTGCCTTTAAACCGAGAACATCACCCTACTCTTTCCAAGGGCTGGGCGAAGAGGGCCTGCAAATATTAAATGAGGCCGGACGTGCTGCCGGTTTGCCGGTGGTCACTGAATTGATGGATGCCCGGGATCTTGATATTGTTTACCGCTACACTGACATCATTCAGATAGGCAGCCGTAACATGCAGAATTTTACACTGCTAAGGGAAGTGGGTCAGACTGACAAGCCAGTACTGCTAAAACGGGGACTTTCGGCCACCATTGAAGAATGGCTGTTGGCTGCGGAGTATATTTTAGCAGAAGGGAACCAACAGGTGATATTGTGCGAGCGGGGTATTCGCACCTTTGAAACCTATACCCGTAACACATTGGATATAGGTGCACTGGCTGCAGCTAAACACCTTTCACACCTGCCGGTAATAGCGGACCCCAGCCACGCCACCGGCAGAAGGGAATTGGTTGCCCCCGCCGCCAAGGCAGCGGTTGCCGCCGGGGCAGACGGCCTAATTATTGAAGTGCACCCCAAACCGAAGGAAGCAAAATCAGACGGTTCCCAGTCCCTGCTGCCGGAAGAACTGGCAGTTCTTATCAAGGAAGTAAAGGCCTTGGCTTCAAATATTAAAAAATAAAAGAAAGGGGTAATTAATATGCCGTTTATAAACATCAAAATCGCAAAGGATAATGTAACTGCCGAGAAAAAAGCAGAACTAATCAAAGGAGTAACCCAGCTTATGGTGGATGTGCTTGGCAAGAACCCTAATTCCACAATGGTACTGATTGAAGAAGTGGAAACCGACAACTGGGGCATTGGCGGCGAGACAGTAACCCAGCGCAGACAAAAGGGTAATTAATCTAAGAACAGACAGAGAAGAGATTAAATGAAGATGGCGAAACTGTTTAAAAATAATAAAATAACGGTTGCCCTTTTAGGACTACTTTGCATAGCATTACTTTCCGGTGTCTTGTTGACAAAGGCTAAGGGTATCAACCCGGGGGATGAAACTGCAGCTGATCTTTCGGCCAGGATGGCAGATTATGAGGCTAATGTGCTGCTAAAGTATAAATCTCCCTATATTGGAAACGCCAGTAACGTTTCTAATCTTTTAAGCACCCTGCCCCTGGGAGAATATAAACAGGGGATAGCACTTGATACCGAGGAGGAGCCCTATGGTTTAAACGTTAATTATCATATAACAGAATTGCCTTATATTGATAGGGATTATATAAATAAATATTTTCGAACCAATTCAGTGGTCTTGTTCAGTTTGATAGATAATTTGGATGTCATTGGATATAAGGTTAAGGTGGAGGATAAGGACTACCACTATCAATACACCAGAGATTCCCTGCAAGGTAATTTTGAGCAAGACTTAAGGGAGTACTCAAAGGACAAAAATCAATTTGAGAACCTTTTATCTATTATTAAGACTGAACTCTTGATGTCAACAGGCGCCCCAATGACCCTTGAACAGGCGGTATCAAAGGCAATAATCAGTCAAGAATCCCCTTTTAGGGATGGAGAGTGTGCAACAGAGGGGCATGTAATACTTGACACAAAGGAGAAGAGGGGAGTTATTACCTGTTATACCATAGCCGGCTCTGGCTCTTTTGGTTTTGAAAACGGTATTTTTACAAGTATTAGCGGTACCGGTGCTACCCCAACGGTAATGACCTTTAGAAGGGGTGAGGATGGGAGCTATACCTTATTGGAGTACAAACGGCCCATGGATGGGGACTATTATGTCAAATCAATAAAGAAGATGTTCCCAAGAAGCTTATATGATACAGTGCTATCTGCACATGAGTTTTATCCTAAGCTCAGCAAGCAGCAGGAGGAACAGGCTAGGGCATATCTGCAATCAATAGGTAGAAATGCCCAGGTATCTGCCGACTATGTGGAAAAGGAGCTTCTGGATATTGATGTTGGGGCCTCAAATAAGTTATTTGGGGAAATACAAGAATACAATCCTTATATTGCAAACTACCCCTACTGGGTGGGAACAGTAGAAAAAATAGAAGACGGTGAAAGATATATCTATGAGACCTCCCAAGGCAAAACCGCTGATGGATACGACCTTGTGTCTTTTAAAAAGACAAAAGAAGATGGTACTCTAGTGGAAGAGTTCCATTATGAAATAGTGGGCAGCGAACCACAACTTATCTTAGCCGAGGGCAGGCCGGAATTGATTCCCCATTGACAACTTGTAAACAAGACCAGCTCCACTGGGTTATTGCAATCCTTTAGATATGCCACCCCCTATAAGCGGTAATTTATTCCCCTTAACCGGGCATTACAAGTGAATGCCTTAGGCAAGTTATATTTATGCAAAAAGGTGTATAAAACTTTTTTAAAACAGCAGGAAAACTTACCAAAAAAGAAGTAATAAGTATTAGTTAATATATGAAGGGGGTTATAGAATGGCAGCTAAAAAAATCCTAATGTTAGTGGGAGACTATGTTGAGGATTATGAAGCAATGGTTCCTTTTCAAATGCTCACCATGGTGGGCCATTCCGTGGATACGGTTTGCCCCGGGAAAAAGGCCGGGGAAACAGTGGCCACCGCAATTCATGATTTTGAGGGTGAGCAGACTTACAGCGAAAAAAGAGGGCACAACTTTGCCATCACCGCTACCTTTGAGGAGATAAAGGCCGAGGATTACGATGCCTTAGTAATTCCGGGTGGCAGGGCGCCGGAATATATCCGCTTAAACGAGCAGGTGCTGGACATAGTTCGTCACTTTGCTGCTGAAAACAAACCTATAGCAGCAGTATGCCATGGCCAGCAAGTTCTAGTCACAGCGGGCGTGGTGGAAGGTAAGTTGTGCACTGCCTACCCTGCGGTTAAACCGGACCTAATTAAGGCAGGTGCAACTTGGGGTGAAGTTAACGATACCTTTTCCAATGCCTATGTGGACGGTAACCTAGTTACTGCTGCAGCCTGGCCCGGTCATCCCGAATGGATGCGGAAGTTTTTAGAGCTGTTAGGAACAAAAATTGAACCATAAAATACTGTTTTAAAAGGGCGCATTTTGCGCCCTTTTCGTTTAATGGTTAGCTAGGATTAATTATTGTTAAGGAATAAAATATGTGGGCAATTATGGTAAAATACTGGAGGGCAAATCTGTATCTAGAGGAGTAATGCTATGATGGAACCAATTGTAATAGCAAGGGACCTGCAAAAGAGCTATGGTGATTTTCAAGCGGTAAAAGGCATTAATTTTAAAATTTATCCAGGGCAATGTTTTGGCATTCTAGGGCCAAACGGTGCCGGCAAAACTACCACAGTGTCCATGCTTTATTGCTTCTTACCGATAACAGCAGGCCGGTTAGAAGTGCTGGGTATGGATGTAAATAATTACCCCCGTGAAATAAAGGGGAAGTTAGGTGTTGTACCCCAAGATAATAATTTAGATTTAGAGCTGACGGTTTTAGAGAATTTATTGTTATACGCCAGCTATTTTGACATAAAAAAGGCTGCTGCCAAGGAAAGGGCATTGGAGCTGCTGGCCTTTTTCAATCTGCTGGAAAAAAGAGATGTTGATGTGGAACAATTGTCGGGCGGCATGAAAAGGCGCCTGGCCCTGGCCCGTGGATTAATAAATTCACCGGAAATTCTTATTTTGGACGAACCCACAACGGGTCTTGATCCTGAGGCCAGGCATATTATTTGGCAGCATTTGCGCTTGTTAAAGCAGCAAGGACTAACTATTGTCTTGACTACCCATTACCTAGAGGAGGCCAGTCAGCTTTGCGACTATCTGTTTATTATTGACCAGGGTAAAATTATAGCGGAAGGTTCTCCGGAGGTTTTGGTTGAAAAACACATCGGTAAACATGTGATAGAACTGGAACTTTCGGAAGAAAAGCACCGGTTGATACTGGAAGAATTAAATACATCTATTAAGGGACACCAGCTCTTAGGCAGCACCCTTTTTCTGTACTTATATGACGAAGGCCAGGCGCTGGTGAGTAAACTACAGCAATATCCATTTATATCTTACCAACTGCTGCGTCCTGCCAACCTGGAAGACGTATTTTTGAAATTAACAGGAAAGGGATTAGGCGATGAATAGATATGCATTGAAAGTACTGTGGAGAAATATAGTGGTCTTTAAAAAAACCTGGCTCACCAGTGTGACCTTTTATTTTGTAGAGCCCATGTTGTATTTAACCGCCATGGGCTTGGGATTAGGGGCCTTTGTTGGTGAAATTAACGGTACACCCTATATTCAATTTATTGCCCCTGGTATTATTGCTACGTCGGCCATGTGGGTGGCTGCCTCCGAGAGCACCTATGGCTCCTTTGTAAAAATGCAATATCAAAAAACATATCATGCCATGGTGGCTACTCCCTTAAATATTGAAGAGGTGGTGGCCGGGGAAATTCTTTATGCCACCTTTAAAGCCATTGTCTACGGGACCATAATTCTTTTAGTGATTACAGCCTTTGGTTTGGTTGCTTCACCCTGGGCCTTGTTAACACCGTTGGTATTGGTGCTGGCGGGATTGATCTTTGCTTTGCTGGGTATGATTTGGACAGGTCTGGTGGCTAAAATTGATTCGTTTTCTTTTTTCTTCACCCTGGTGATTACTCCCATGTTTCTTTTTTCAGGAATATTCTTCCCCCTTGATAGCCTGCCGGGCATTGTGCAAATTGCTGCCTGGTTTTTGCCCCTTTACCATGTGGTGGAGTTGCTGCGTTCCCTGGCCTTTGGGGAAGTGGGGCTGTTTTTACTTGCCCATGTGGGAGTTTTGCTTTTTACCATAGTAATTTTATACCCCTTTCCAAAGCGTTTGATTAAAAATAAGTTGGGAATATAAAAAACTTTGGAGAGTTTTTTTATATTCCCCTGACGCCTTTTTATTTTGGGTTTATTTCACGAACCCAACCAAATTCATCTTTTACCTTGCCATATTGAATGGCTGTCAGGCGGTCATAAATAGCCTGTGTTATGTCACCTACCCTATTATTGCCAATGACGTAGTTTTTGCCCTTATAAAACAGCGAACCCACCGGGGATATTGCGGCAGCGGTACCTGAACCAAAAACTTCAGTTACCGCCCCATGGGCAACACCTTCCAGCACCTGGTCAATGGAGATTAATCTTTCCTCCACCTTATAACCCATGCTTTGAGCTAGTTTTAGCACTGAATCCCTTGTGATTCCAGGAAGAATAGAGCCGGTAAGGGGTGGAGTTACCAGCGTAGACCCAAAGACCACAAAGACATTCATTGCCCCTACTTCTTCAAGATACCTGTGCTCTTTGGCATCTAACCAGAGCACCTGGGAGTAACCCAGTTCTTGAGCCCTATGCCCGGCCAGTAAACTGGCGGCGTAATTTCCGCCGGCCTTAATATCTCCAACTCCGCCTGGAATAGCCCGGGCCATTTGATCTTCAACATATATACCCACGGGTTTGAAACCTTCCTTAAAATAAGGGCCAACGGGAGATAGGATGATATAAAAAAGGTATTCTTTTGAAGAGCGCACGCCTAAAAAGGCTTCTACTCCCATCATGGCCGGGCGAATATAAAGTGAGGTGCCGGGTGCCTTAGGTATCCACTGCTTCTCCAGACTGATCAATTCATTTAGTGCATTTAAGAACAACTCTTCGGGTATTTCAGGCATGCACAGCCTTCTGGCAGATCTATTCATCCGCCGGGCATTTTCCTCCGGTCTAAATAATAATACTTTTTCATCTTCGCTCAGGTAAGCCTTCAAACCTTCAAATATCTCCTGGGAATAATGAAAAACACTTGCTGCCGGGTGAAGGGCAAAGGGTTCCAGTTTGCTGATTTTACCCTTGTACCAACCCAGTTCTTCGTTATACCGCATGGTGAACATATGATCAGTAAAGTGCTTCCCAAACCCCAGGCTATCTACCTGTGTAAAAGGTGGCCGCATTTATAAATCCCCCTATTGTTAATTTTTAATTACTTAATACCATAACCGGCAGGTAAAACATTGTAAATATCCAATTCCTAATAATATAAGAACAATTGGATACTATGAGGGGGTTTTTTAGAAATGGATATATCCAAACACCTGGTGGGCATCAAATTGGATCGGCAATCCAGTGAGCCCCTATACTTGCAAATTGCCAAAGTTATTGAAAATAAAATTATTGATAATACCCTGCCGCCGGCAACCAAACTGCCTCCTGAGCGCGAACTAAGTTCCCTTTTTAAAGTCAGCCGCACAACCGCCATCAATGCTTACAGATGGCTTGAGCAGCAGGGATTGGTGATAACCAAGGTTGGTAGTGGAACTTATGTCAGTGAGCCTCCAAACAATTCTAATGTCACGACCCAGGTACCCTGGTCACAGTTGTTTATACCCTATGTTCAAACCCCTGTATCATCAATACTTAAGGAACTTGTTTCCATTCCCCTTGACCGAGACCTGATATCTTTGGCCACCGGCATGCCCGATCCTTCGCTATATCCAATAGACAAATTTAAAGAACTTCTCAATAGACATATTGATCATTTAGAAAGATCAAGCTTTGGTTATATTGCCACAGAGGGTTTTACACCGCTGCGTCATTCAGTTTCTCGAATGTTGAACAATAAAGGCATCGAGTCAACATGGGGAAATACCATGATATTGTCCGGGTCACAACAGGGGCTATACTTAATGGGTAAAGCTATGCTGGCACCCGGGGATTATGTTGTTGTGGAGTCTCCTACCTATACCGGTGCAATTCAAATCTTTCAAGCCATGGGTGTAAAGGTTTTAATACTGCCTGTGTCTAAAATTTTTCCCTTGGATATTTTAGAAGATTTTCTAATTAGGTACAGGCCAAAAATATTCTATACTAACCCTACTTTCAGAAACCCGACGGGGGATGTTTTATCAGAAGGGGATCGAAGGCAACTAATAAATCTAGCGGCAAGGCATCGCTTGGTAGTCGTTGAAGATGACGCATACGGGGATTTGTATTATGGGGATAATCCGCCACCATCATTGAAAGCCTTAGATAACTACGGAGGGGTGGTATATTTGGGCACCTTTTCTAAAGTACTAATGCCCGGCCTGCGCCTGGGTTACATTAACGGTCACCCGACTCTAATCCAACGGCTTGCCTTAGAAAAACAATACAACGATCTGCATAGCAATAATATTTCCCAATGGCTAATGCACTTGTTTCTAGATGAAGGCCATATGGAAGAACATCTGTCTTTAATTCGCCGGCAATACAAAAACAGACGCAATTTAATGATAAAGGCATTAAAACATTATTTTGATGATAATATCTTGCAATATGAAACACCGGACGGAGGTTTTTATATTTGGTGTAAAATACAAAACTCCGTTACCTCTTCTAAGCTATTGCAAGAGTCACTAAAAAAGGGTGTCTTCTTTGCGCCTGGGGAGGCCTTTTATACCATGCCCTCTGATGATAAAGAATTCCGCCTCAGTTTTGCATCTAATTCAGAGGATACTTTGGTGGAAGGCATAAGAAGGTTAAGTGACGCATTTAATTCAGCAAGTAAAACTAAAAGCCAAAGAACTAAAACAAACATAAGACTTGATTATTTAATTAACTGATTTCATTATTGCCTGTGCTCACCGGCATGGATAGTTAGTAGTGAGAAGGAATATTTGGTAATAATGGAGTAATAAACCGTAATTATTGAGAAAAGACGGTGTTGTTATGAGGTTGGAACGATTGATTTCTATACTGGTAATACTATTGAGAAAAGAGCGCGTACAGGCCAAGGAATTGGCCGAGAGGTTTGGGGTTTCAGTAAGGACAATTCTGCGGGATGTGGATGCCATAAACTTATCTGGAATACCCATTGTCACCTTTCAGGGGGCTAACGGTGGAATTGGTATTGCTGAAGGTTACAGTTGTCATAAATCAAATGCTATAATCAAGCAAAAACAAGGGAGTTGGCTGCCATGAGTAATGAATTTGTATTAGAGGAAAAACAGGCGCAACCGGTATTATCCATAAGGACAAGGACGGCGGTTGATAAACTGCCCCAGGAGTTGGGTAAAGCCTACGAGGCTATTATCCAATACCTTAACGAGCTTGGTGAAAAACCGGCGGAGCCGGTGGCTTTCGCGGCATATTATAACACGGACATGCAGGATTTGGATGTGGAGATGGGATTCCCGGTTTCAAAACCTTTGAAAGGCAAAGGTGAAATTAAGTCCGGTGAAATTCCTGCAGGAAAACAGGTTTCCTGTATGTACAAGGGATCTTATAGTAAAGTTGAGCCGGTTTATCAAGCGATGATGCAGTGGATAAGCGAAAAGGGTTACACCCCGACGGGGGTTGCTTATGAGTTTTACTACAATTCTCCCATGGACGTGCCCGAAAGTGAGTTACTAACTAAAATAGTGTTTCCAATAAAATAGGAATTGGGGCGGTAATATAAGACCGCCCCAATACTATTATTAAAAACTGTCGTGACCGCCGCCGAAACCACCGAAATTATGATGGTGGTTATCAAAATGGTGGTTATCAAAGCCAAAATCATGGTCACTATGATGGTGGTGGTCAGCGATGCCTAAGCCATGGTCAATGCCGTGGAAGCTTTCGTCAACCAGTAAATCCAACCCCGGGTTTAGATAGGGGTCGTGAATTTGATTCATTAATTCATCCAACTGCTGCTGATCTATCAACTGCCGGTCAAGGGCAAATTGTTGCAGCTGTGCCAGATCCATTTGTTCCATCTGTTCCAAGGTTTGCTGATCTAAGCTATTTTGGTCTTGTAATTGGCTGATAAAGAACAGTGCTGCTAAGCTGCCCGCCGCTCCCACCATTGCTGATTTTTGCAGCTCCTGCCTATACAGCTCTCTTTTTTCTTGTAGGGCTTGTTCTAATTGTTTAATCCTTTGCCGCTGTGCAGAGAAGCGTTTATACACTCTGTAACCCAAGTAGCCGAAGACTATGTAGAATAAAATATCCATCTCATTTTGCCGCCTCCGTTCTGCAATTTATTTTTTCAATGCCAATTCTTCAGCAAGGGCTGTCCATGCAGGCAGCGAGTTCTCGATTACCTTGCTGTCAATGCAGTAAGCCAGGCGGAAGTAGCCGGGTTTGCCAAATCCGGTGCCCGGTACCACCAGAATGTTATGTTTTAAGGCAAGACCTGCAAATTCAACGTCATCTGCCAACGGTGACTTAGGGAACAGGTAAAAGGCGCCCTGGGGTTTAACCATTTCAAAGCCCAGTTCCACCAGATGGTTATAAAGCAGGTCCCGTTTGCGGCGGTATTCTTCAATATCAACACTTTCCCGCTGTAGGCCAACTATGAGGCGTTGCATCAGCGCAGGGGCGTTTACAAAACCGAGGGTGCGGTTAGAAAACACCAATGCTTCCATTAACAGGTCCGCTTTTTCAATTCCGGGGTTAACGGCAATATAGCCAATTCTTTCGCCGGCCAGGGCCAAATCTTTACTGTGGGAAGTAACCAGTATAGAGTTTTTAATATGTTTCAGTACACTGGGCACTTCCACATCATATACAATTTTAGAATAGGGCTCATCAGAAATTACGTATATGGGACGGCCCAATTCCTTGGACTTTTCATTTACAAGCTTATTTAGTTCTTCTAAAGTTTCGGCCGGATAAACTACGCCGCTGGGATTATTGGGTGAGTTGATGATAATGGCCCGGGTTTTTTCGTTTATGGCAGCTCTAATGGCCTCCATGTCAGGCATAAAGTTTTCATCGGTGCTTATTTCCTTGGTAACACCGTTGTGGTTGTCCACATAGAATCTGTATTCCACAAAGAATGGGGCCAGCACAATAACTTCGTCATTGGAATCTAAAATGGATTTTAAGACCACGTTTAAACCGCCGCCGGCACCCACTGTCATCACTATGTGTTCTGCCCCTATGCTTAGCCCGCTGTCCTCGGCCAGTACTTCAGCCACTGCCCGGCGTGTTTCAGGATAACCGGCATTGCTCATATAGCGGTGCATGCCCGGCACCGGGTTGTCGGCCAAATATTTTAACTGCTGACGGAACTTGGTTGGCGGCTCATCGATGGGGTTTCCCAAAGTAAAATCATATACCTTATCGGCGCCGTGAATTTTACGCAGCCGGTCGCCTTCTTCAAACATTTTGCGAATCCAAGAGGCTCTGCTTAAATAACCTTCTATTTTGCTTGATATAACTGTCAACAAATATCACCCCTGTATGCAGAATTTTCATCTATATTGTATATCATTACCAGGAAGTATACAAATAAGTTTCCCGCAAATTATTGGTTTTATTTTCATACTGTGTTATTATGGAGGTGTAGGATGGTGTACCCGCGTGTGGTACTTTTTTTGTAGGTCACTGCTTGTAGTATGGTAGAACGGTAGGGGGAGGGATAAGTATGTATATTTTTAAATGATAACGCCCCTGATAGGGCGTTTTTTTGTATTTGTCTGGCTAAAATAATTAAATAGTTATGCTATATTGATAAGGAGGGTCAATAATGATTGTTGTGATGAGCCATCTTGCTGATCAAAGGGATATTGATTCAGTGATAAATAAATTAAAGAATTTCGGTTTTCAAGTACACCTGTCCCAAGGGGTTGAACGCACCATCATTGGGGCGGTGGGTGATCGAACCCAATTGCTTGATGTGGGAATAGAGGCTATGCCCGGGGTAGAGAAGTTGGTGCCCATTATGCGTCCCTACAAATTGGCATCACGGGTCTTTAAAGAAGAGGATACTGTGGTTCAGTTGGGCAATGGGGTAGCCGTGGGGGGCGGTAATTTAACTGTAATGGCAGGGCCCTGTGCAGTGGAGAGTAAAGAGCAGTTATTTCAAGTGGCTAAAGAGGCCAAGGAGGCCGGGGCTGCCGTGCTCCGGGGCGGTGCTTACAAGCCCCGCACTTCACCTTACTCATTCCAAGGACTGGAAGAGGAGGGGCTGAAGCTGTTGGCCGAGGCCAGGGAACTCACCGGTATGCCGGTGGTTACCGAAGTAATGGATGTTAACACGCTGCCGCTGGTCTGTGAGTATGCCGATGTGCTGCAAATCGGTGCCCGCAACATGCAAAACTTCTTCTTGCTGCGGGAAGTGGCAAAAACAGATAAACCTGTGCTGCTAAAACGATCCCCCGCCGGTACCATAGAAGAATGGCTGATGGCAGCGGAATATATTTTAGCCGGGGGAAATCCCAAGGTAATACTGTGTGAGCGGGGTATAAAAACCTTTGAAACCTTTACCCGCAACACCTTAGATTTGACGGCGGTGCCGGTGGTAAAATACCTTTCGCACCTGCCGGTGGTAGTGGATCCCAGCCATGCCATTGGCAATTGGCGTTTTGTGCAGGACATGTCCCGGGCTGCCGTGGCGGCAGGGGCCGATGGACTATTAATTGAGGTGCATCCCAATCCGGCCGAAGCCCTGTGCGACGGCCCCCAATCACTGACACCTGACAATTTTACTGCCTTGATGCAAGAGCTAAAGAGGATTGCACCGGCCATGGGTAAAAGTATAAATTAGGAGGCCTTTATGTTTCAGAGGATAGCAATTATTGGGGTGGGTCTAATTGGAGGTTCCTTTGGCTTAGCTGTAAAGCACCGCTCCTTGGCAAAGGAAGTTGTCGGTTTAGATAAGGACCGCCGCAATCTAGAACTGGCTTTAACTGCGGGGGCCGTTCATCGGGTGGCATCTTCTTTAGAACAGGCGGTGGACGGCGCAGACTTGGTGGTGCTGGCCACCCCGGTGTTGACCGGTGAGAGGCTGCTCCGTCAATTGGCTCCTTTAGTGGAAAAAAACACAATAATTACCGATGTGGGCAGCACAAAGCACAGCATCACCGTGATGGCGGAAGAAATCTTACCGTCGGGCTTGCATTTTGTGGGCGGGCATCCCATGACAGGCTCGGAAATAGCCGGTATGAAGGGGGCAGACCCCTATCTGTTTGAAAATGCATACTATATATTGACTCCGACCCAGAAAACCCAAAGCTATCCGCTGGAGAAGGTGCGCAACCTGGTAAAAGCAATGGGTGCCCGGGTGATAGAATTGTCCCCTAAGCAGCACGATCAAACGGTGGCGGTGGTCAGCCATCTGCCACATTTAATAGCCTGTGCTCTGGTGAACACCTTGGATGAAACACCTAACAGCGGGCAAATGAGCCCATTGGCAGCGGGTGGTTTTAGGGATACCACCCGCATTGCCGCCGGGAACCCGGAGATGTGGCGGGACATTTTTCATTCCAATCGCGGCGAGGTATTAAAGGCCATAAAAAGGTTTCGGGCCACCTTGGACAGCTATCAGCGTTTGATAACCGATGCTGACAGTGAAAAACTGCAGCAAAAGCTGGAACAGGCCAGAAAAGTAAGAAGGTCTTTGCCTGCCCGCAGCAAGGGGTATCTGCCCGCCCTGTATGAAGTGTTACTCACCGTGCCTGACCAACCGGGGGTTATTGCCCATTTTTCCGCCCTATTGGGGAATAAGGGCGTGAATATAACGGACTTGGAAATACTAAGGGTGCGCGAAGGGCAAGGCGGTACCATCCGCCTTGCCTTTGCCACGGAAGAGGAACAGGAAGAGGCGGTAAAAATACTGGGTGAAGCAGGGTATCAGGCCCATGTGAGGTAGGTTTGAGTAATTTTGAAGTTTTATATGAAAACAGGTTAGTATTTTAACCCAGGTGAACCGTTGCCGGAGCTTGTATCGAACAAAGCAATGTTCACCGGGTAGTCAAGAGTCAGATTTTTTCCGTGATGCAAGGAGAACATAAAAATGAAAAAAATAGTAGTGAATCAATGCAAAAGGCTGGAGGGTGTTGTCAGTGTGCCCGGGGATAAATCCATTTCCCACCGGGCGGTGATGTTGGGGGCCCTGGCCCGGGGACAAACAGTGATACACAACTTTTTAATGGCCGAAGACTGCATAAGCACCATTGCCTGTTTTCGTGCCCTGGGGGTAAAGATTGAGCAAAATGACGGTGTTATTACTGTGCGGGGCAATGGTCTGCACGGTCTTCAAGAGCCCCAAGATGTATTGGACTGCGGCAATTCCGGCACCACCGCCCGTTTAATGCTGGGTATTTTGGCCGGACAGCCCTTTTTTTCTGTGCTCACCGGTGACAGCTCGCTGCGCACACGCCCAATGGAGCGGGTGGTAAAACCCCTTACCCAAATGGGTGCCAACTTTAGCGGACGGCAAAATGCCAAGCTACTGCCCTTGGCAGTGCAGGGCAAAGAACTAAAGGGTATCCACTATCAGACGCCGGTGGCCAGCGCACAATTAAAATCTGCTATTCTGCTGGCCGGTCTATTTGCCCAAGGGGTAACGGTGGTGGAAGAACCGGCACCGTCCAGGGATCACACCGAACGCATGTTAAGGCACTTTGGTGCCGAAATCAAGGTGGATAAAAGGCGAGTGTCGGTTAAGGGCCGGCCTGATTTAACCGGTCAGCAATTGATTGTGCCCGGTGATATATCATCGGCTGCATTTTTTATGGTGGCTGCTGCCATAGTACCCCAGTCCGATGTTATCATAAGGGGAGTGGGGCTAAACCCTACCCGTGACGGCATTGTGGAAGTGCTGCAAAATATGGGCGCCGACATCACTGTTTTCAATGTCAGCGACCAATGGGGTGAGCCCATGGCCGACCTGCGGGTGCGTGGCAGTGTGCTTAAGGGCGTTGAAATAGGTGGGGATATTATCCCCCGGTTAATAGATGAAATACCGGTGTTAGCGGTGGCGGCGGCGGTGGCCCGGGGGAAAACGGTTTTTCGGGATGTGGGTGAGCTGCGGGTAAAAGAAACTGACCGCATTGCAGCTTTGGGAGCAGAACTTTCTAAGTTTGGGGTTAATATAACGGAGCGGCATGACAGTTTTACCGTAACCGGCAGCACTTCTTTAACCGGGGCGGTATGTGACAGCCACGGCGACCACCGCATTGCAATGGCCATGGCAGTGGCCGGCTTAGTGGCAGAGGGACAAACGGTAATAGAGCATGCCCACAGTGTTAATATTTCATTTCCACAATTTGAGCACGCATTAAAATCTTTGATAGTAGAATAATATATTTTAAGTGTACCTTTAAATTTACCTTGAGAAAAAGGCAACAAGTTAAATGTTTTTGACTTATAAAAAAAGGAAATGGGCATGTTGTGTCGAAAAGATAAGGGGTTTAGCATTTGGTTAACGGTCTGATGAGAGGTTCTATATGAAGGTAAAAAATAATGTTGCCATCGATGGCCCGGCAGGGGCCGGTAAAAGTACAATTGCCAAGCTGATTGCCAAGAAACTGGGTTTTATATACATTGATACCGGCAGTATGTACCGGGCAGTGACATTAAAGGCCTTACAAAAAAACTACGACTTTGATGACCATGGGGCACTGGCCAGGTTATCATCTGAAGTAAAGATAGAGTTGTTTTCCGGTGCTCAAAATGATTTTAGAATTTTTTTAGACGGGGAAGATGTTACCGAACATATTCGCCAACCGGAAGTGTCACGCCACGTTTCACTGGTGGCAAAGATACCCCAGGTAAGAAAAAATATGGTGCGGCAGCAGCAAATAATGGCCCAAACCGGCGGAGTAGTGATGGACGGCAGGGATATTGGCACCAGGGTGATGCCCGATGCCAAATACAAATTTTTTCTCACTGCTTCAACTGAAGAAAGGGCTAAGCGCCGCCACCTGGAATTATTACAACAGGGATATGAAATATCATTAGATACTATAATAGCAGAAATAGCAGAAAGGGATAATATAGACCAAAACCGAGCAGTTGACCCGCTGGTTCCTGCCGAAGATGCTGTAATTATTGACTCTACGGGATTGACAATAAATCAGGTTGTGGAGCTGATAGTCAAACACATAGATGAGTGCAAATAACAGGTTTTGGTTAAACTGTTTGACTACCACTGTAATTTGGAGGATGAACCGTGTTCTACAATCTGGCCAAGTTTGTTGTGACAATTGTGCTTGTCGTTCTGCGCCGCTGGCAAGTGGTGGGGTTAGAAAATTTCCCCTCCCAGGGAGGCGTGGTGGTGATATCCAACCACACCAGCTATTGGGATCCCGTGGCGGTGGGATGTGCCTTAAACCGCCCCATTCATTATATGGCCAAGGCAGAGCTGTTTGAAATACCCTTGTTTAACACCCTTATTCGGGCCTTGCGTTCCTTTCCTGTTAAGCGGGGCAAACCTGATCGAAATGCTATCCGCCAAGCGATAGAACTCTTAACCAATGGAGAAGTATTGGGGATATTTCCGGAAGGAAGACGCAGCAGCAGTGGAGAATTGCTTAAACCACAATTGGGGGCAGTGATGCTTGCTTTTAAAGGAAATGCTCCCATAGTACCGGTGGGCATAATAGGAGCCCGGGGTTTTTTTGGCAAATTAACAGTGGTCATTGGTAAACCCGTGCCACTGCCCCAATATACCGGCTCAAAAGCCGGCAGAGAAGATATGGAGCGTTACAGCGCTCAGGTTATGGACCAGTTAAAACAACTGATTAAGTCGAGGCAGTAGGCTGAGGTGATATTTTTTGGAAGTACTTGTGGCCTCTAAGGCTGGCTTTTGTTTTGGAGTAAAAAGGGCCATAGAAATGGCCCAAAAAGAATCCGAAGATAAGGCCAGTCCGGTTTATACATTGGGCCCAATAATACATAACCCACAAGTGGTTGACAAACTTACCCAACAGGGTATTATGGAGATTGACAATGTCAATGATGGTCCGCCAGGATGCTTAATTATCAGATCCCATGGGGTAGGGCCGGAGATATTGGAAGGTGCCCGCGAGTACGGACACCAAGTGGTGGATGCAACCTGTCCCTTTGTTAGAAGGGCTCAACAGCTGGCCCGGGAATTTAGCGACGAAGGTTATCAGGTGGTGGTGGTGGGCGACCGGGAGCACCCTGAAGTGAAGGGCATTGTGGGTTGGACCGGCGGCACTGCGATAGTTGTTGAAAACGCAGCTGAGGCCGAAAAACTTACAGGCTATAACCGGATAGGTGTGGTAGCTCAAACCACTCAACCGGTGGCAAATTTTAATGAGGTAGTTCGTACCCTGCAACAAAAAGGATTTGAAGTTAAATCAGGTAATACTATCTGTCATGCCACCAGTGAGCGCCAGCAGGCAGCGCTGGAACTGGCAAAGAAGGTTGATGTTATGGTGGTGGTGGGGGGAGCCAAAAGTGCCAACACAGGCAAGCTGACCAGGCTCTGCCGCAGTACCGGAACACCAACTTATCAGATAGAAACTGCCGATGAGCTCAAACGCCAGTGGTTTGTTGGGGTAGAGCGAGCCGGATTAACAGCTGGTGCATCCACGCCTGGCTGGATTATTGAGGAGGTTGAATGTAGGATGAAGGAAGTAGGGGAAGAAATGGCAATGGAACAAGAAACAATGCAAGAGGGCATGCAGGAAGATGTGGAGGTCAGAACCCTGCACCACGGCGACGAGGTACGGGGCACTGTGGTTCAAGTTAACTCGGATGAGGTTTTGGTAGATGTTGGGGCAAAGTCTGAAGGCGTAGTCCCGCTGAGGGAATTGACCAGTTATAATACCGACCCCCACGAGGTGGTAAAGGTTGGAGATGAAATAGATGTGGTGGTAATTAAGTCCGAAGACAGTGAGGGCAGAGCAGTTTTATCCAAGGTTAGGGCCGATGCCGAAAAGAACTGGGGTGGCCTGGAAGAAGCCATGGAAGCCGGCACTGTAATTGAGGGTACAGTGCGTGAGGTTGTTAAGGGCGGTCTGTTGGTGGACGTTGGGGTACGGGCCTTCCTGCCTGCATCCTTGGTAGACATCGGCTATGTGGAAGACCTTTCTAAATACCTCAATGAAACTATACGGGTTAAAGTAATTGAAATGAATAAAAACCGCAGAAAGGTAATTCTATCCCGCAAGGTGGTACTGGAAGAAGAACAAGCCAAGGCCCGGGAAGAATTATTCCAAAAACTGGAAGACGGCCAGGTTGTTAAGGGTATAGTGCGCCGTTTAACAGATTTCGGTGCCTTTGTGGATATCGGCGGCGTAGACGGCCTGCTGCATATTTCTGAAATGGCCTGGTACCGCATTAATCACCCCTCAGAAGTAGTTAACGTGGGTGATGAAATTGATGTTAAGGTTCTCAAGGTGGATAAAGAAAATGAAAAGGTATCCTTGGGATTAAAACAGGTATTGCCTAACCCTTGGGACAATATTGAAGAAAAATATATTGTGGGCAGTATTATACCGGCTAAAGTTGTTCGTCTGGCACCCTTTGGTGCATTTGTGCAGCTGGAGCCCGGTGTAGAGGGTTTGGTACACATTTCTCACTTGGCTGAACAGCACGTTGAAAAGCCGGAGGACGTTGTTTCCGAAGGTGATGAAATCAATGTTAAGGTGCTTTCAGTGGATGCCGGGGAAAAACGTATTCGCCTCTCTATTCGCGAGGTTAACAAAGAGCGTACACCCCGTCAACCTAAAAAACAACAAAAGCCCCAGGAATATCAAACCACAAGTGAAGACGGAAATGACGGCGGCGGCATGACCCTTGGTGAGGCAATGCCCCCGGAAGTACAGGAAATGCTTAAGAAAAATCAATAAATAACAGTAGGCGACCGGTCAATTAACGGTCGCCTATTTTTTTGGCAGACGATAATGTCTGCCTTTTTGTATTTCTGCCCAGGTCCAGGGAAATATATATTTGACTGGATTTGCGGAGGTGTAAAGTTTTGCGCAAAAAAATGCTGGTAACGCTGGCGCTGGTTTACATAATGTGCTGCTGTGGGCAGGCCTGGGCCACCGTAGGGCCTGGCGGTATATGGCAGCAAAAGAAATCTGCCGCTGGGTACAGTGAACATCAAGAGGGCTTGCATTACCTTCTCCGGGATGAAAAGGGCCAATTGGTCACTGAAGTCTCACGGCCGGTATATTCGGGGGACGAATTAATATTACCGGACGGCAAGCACTATCGGGTATCCCGGGTGGTTGATAAAACAGTCACTGTAAAACTTTTGGGGGAAAACAAAAAATATCTGGGCTGGCTGGAATTTTTTAAAAACAAGCCTGTGCAAGCAACTGCTGCCAATGACTGGCGTGAAAGACCGGTTGGCATTTATCACAGCCACACCGGGGAGTCCTATGTGCCCAGCAGCGGAGAGGCCTTGGTGCCCTTCGAGGGCGATATTTACCGGGTGGGAGAAAAATTTGAAAAGGCCCTGACAGCTAAAAACATTGATGTGATATATTATCAAACCCCCCATGATCCCCATGATAACAATGCTTATGTCCGTTCCAGGCGCACTGCATCGGGTATATTAAGGGGCAATCCGGTGGCAATCTTTGACCTGCACCGGGACGGAGTGCCAGATCCTACTGATTACCGGACGGAAATAGACGGAGAACAGGTAGCTAAAATACGTATTGTGGTGGGCAGACAAAACGGTAACCGAAAAGTAAATCAAGATTTCGCCAAAAGATTGATGGCCCACGCCGAACAGTTATACCCGGGAATAATGAAAGATATTTATATTGGCCGTGGCAATTATAATCAGGATTTGCTTTCCACCTCATTATTATTGGAGGTGGGCACCTATACCAATAGCCTTGAAGAGGCAGAGCGGGGAATTATGCTTTTTACCGACACAGTGCCGGTGGTACTGGGTTTAACTGAAGAGGATGTTAAAGCAGCGGCCGGCACCGTTGATGAGATGGGGGCCGGCGGATGGAGAAAAGCCCTTGCTTTAATTTTTACTACGGTGCTGGTTGCCGGGGTTTTTATGTTGATTAACGCCGGCAGTTATGAAAAAGCCCTAGAAAGGGTGGTGCAAAGCCTTAGGGGGGCGGTTAATCAGATTAACAGCAGAATACGCAACATAAAGAATGATAATGAATAAATTTTACGTATCGGGGTAGCCTACTGTCGTAAAAAAATGGTTAATTTAAATGCGAGGAGGCAGTTAAATGACACAACTTCCCATTGGCTTAATTGCTTTAATTGCAGTATCATTTTTAATTTATTTTGGACTGGCCCAGCGGGTCTTGGACAGAATGAGGCTCAGTGACAAGGCGGCTTTGGGAGTAATTGTTGCCCTCATTGTGGGCAGTTTTATTACCATTCCGCTGCCCCTGGGCAATATCAGGGCTTCCATAAATGTGGGTGGAGCATTGATACCCATAGCCTTGGCTATTTACCTCTTATCTAAGGCCGGAACCACCAAAGAGCGGGTGCGGGCCCTAATTGCCACCGTGGCCACCGGCTTAGTTGTTTACTTCATTGGCTCCCTGCTGATGGCCGGACTGCCTGAACCGGCCGGCAGGTACGGGGTGATAGATTCAATTTATCTGTACCCCATTGCTGCAGCCATAACCGGTTACTTGGTGGGCAGATCCCGCAGATCGGCCTTTATTGCCGCTGTACTGGGTGTGGTGCTGGTGGACGTGTTTCACTATATTTGGCTGCTACAGGCGGGCGCTGTGGGCGGTGTGGTGGCCATTGGCGGTGCCGGCGCCTTTGATGTTACTGTACTGGCCGGTATACTGGCGGTGCTGTTGGCAGAGTTTTTCGGGGAACTGCGGGAGCGCCTGCAGGGGGGGCCGGCCACTGAAGGAAGGCCCAAGGAATTGTTGGCCGCTTTGAAAAAACCGGACTTTAACAGGCGTGCTAAAAAAACCACTGCCATTGGAGATATGGATAAAAAAAGGAGGGGTGAATAATGAAGGTGAGATCTAAAAAATTTATTGCCGCTGTGCTGGTGGCCCTAGGTGTAGCCCTACTGGCCTTATCGGCTGCCGAATTTGAAATGACCCCTCGCCCCGTATGGAGTCCCACGGCCCTGTTCCATGCCGATGATTTAGTTGACCACCTTGTGGGCCACACTGTCACCATCTATGATGAAAGCGGCCGGGTGATCAGCAAAATGTCACGGGCGGTATATTCCGGTGATGAGCTTATCACCGGTGACGGCAAACATTATCGTGTGACAAAGGTAGATGATCAAAAGGCCACCGCCAAGCTTTTGGGTATGGACAAGGACTATCTTGCCTGGGTTGATTATTTTGCCAATATGACGGCAGTGCCTGTTACAAGCGCTGAAAACCAAAGGCCGGTGGCTGTATATCACACCCATACGGCGGAGTCCTATGTGCCCACCGATGGAGCAGAGTCACAACCCTTTCAGGGTGGAATTTTAAATGTGGGCAAGGTGTTTGCCGATGCCCTGGAGGAAAGGGGGGTAAAGGTCCTATACAGCGACAACAAACATGACCCCCACGATAACAATGCCTACATGCGCTCCCGGCGCACAGCCACGGAATTAATGCAGCAAAACCCCATCGCCATGTTTGATGTGCACCGGGACGGCATACCTGATCCTGATTTCTATTACGACACCATTGGCAACCAAGAGGTAACTCAAATCCGGATTGTTTTGGGTAATCAAAACCCCAAAAAAGATGCCAATGAAGACTTTGCTAAGCGTCTAATGGCTTATGCCAATCAAAAACACCCGGATATAGTAAAAGAAATATTCAGCGGGAAAGGCAACTACAACCAGGATTTGATGTCCACTAATATCTTGCTGGAAGCGGGCACCCACACCAATCGCCGGGAAATGGCTGAAGAAGGCATCGTACTGCTGGCAGATGCAGTGCCCGTTGTCTTGGGCCTGGAGGGTGGTGCCGGCCCGGGGCCGGAGACCGGCGCAGGTGCAGGAAGGGCAGGCTGGACTACCGTGGCTTGGATATTGGGGGCTGTGGTTGTGGCAGGCATTGCATTTTTATGGATTAGCAGCGGAAGCTTAAAAGGAGCGGCAGATAGAATAAGCAGCTTTGGCAGAGAGATGACCGGTATTCGAGGCCCGGCTAAAAAGCCCGGTGGAAAATCAAAAGATGAGGATCAGGGGGAATAATTAATGGAATATCAGGACTACCTGCTGGTTGTGATTATTGGCACGCTCATGGGCACCATTACCAGGCTAGTCCTGCTCCATGTGGATTACCGTCAGTACCCCGGCTATCCCCACGGATATATAGTACACCTTTCGCTGGGCTTTATTGCCTCAGCCTTGGGGGCGGTGGCAGTACCGGCAATTGTTGAAAAGGAGTTTACCGCCTTTACCTTTCTGGCACTGGCCGCCCAGCAATTTCGAGAAATACGCCACCAAGAACGTACCACCTTGGAGAGCTTAGAGGATTCGGAAATTATTCAGCGCGGCAGTGATTACATTGAAGGGATAGCAAGAACCTTTGAAGCAAGAAACTATTTGGTCATGGCCAGTGCCTTTACTACCGCATTGGCCACCCTAATAGGCTTATCTTCTGGGGCAGGGGTTATCCCGGGCTTGACAATAGGTATACTGACCCTGGTAACCAGTTGGCTTTATCGCAAAGGAAGAGTAATTGGTGATATATGTGATGTTAAAGTGGCAAAAATACATTTTAACGGCCCCACCCTCATGGTTGAAAATGTAGGGCTAATTAATGTCGGCTTAAAAGAACGTCGGGATAAGATATTAAAAGAAGGCTTGGCGGTGATGATCCATCCCAAAAACGATAATGCCCGGGCCACCATACATGACATGGGCCAGCGCATGGTGATAGCCCACACCGCAGGGGTGGTGCTGGGGACCAAAAAGGATATAGATATTCCTGACTATACCCCAATATTGCGTAAAGATGTGGACACCGGTTCGGTGGCAATGTATATGATGCCCATGGAACGGGATGCCAAAGCCCTGGTGGAGGCAGTAAAACGCAGCCCTGTATTGGAAAGTGCCTACAGCAAACCTTTGGCCACCAAAGCCGGCCGGTACGCATCAGATTGAGGTGACAGACGGTGATTGAGAAAGCTATATTTGCGGCAGTAACCACCGACAAGAGCAAGGTATTGGGTGGTGTGCCGATTTTTTGTGCCAGTGATGAAGAAGAACTGGAGGCCATGGCCGGCACCTTGGCAAACATTGCCGACGGTATGGTTCACCAATTGGAAAACAAGGTAATGATAATAGTAAGGCACTAGCGCTTGACTAAATTTTGTTGTTATTAGATAATTTATGCAGTACACAGCGTGGAGGTGGCTATGCCTACCCAAGGTTTAAAGGTAACCGGCGTAACCCCCGGCGGCATCGGTGATGAAATAGGTGTTCAACCGGGGGATATTATAATGGAAATAAACAGCCATCCGGTGAGAGATATAATTGACTACCGCTTCTTGGTTTGCGATGAGGAAATAAGCGTTAAACTAATTGATGCCGCCGGAGAACAGTGGATACTGGAAATAGAGAAGGATTATGATGAAGACCTGGGACTGGATTTTGGCGCTGGCGCCTTTGGTGCCACCAGACGGTGTCAAAACAAGTGCCTTTTTTGCTTTGTGGATCAAATGGCGCCCAATATGCGCAGCACCCTGTATGTTAAAGATGATGACTACAGGCTTTCCTTTTGGCAGGGCAACTTTGTTACCTTAACCAACGTTAACGGGGAAGAACTACAGCGGATAATAAAACAAAGACTGAGCCCCTTGTATATATCGGTACATACCACTAACCCTGACCTGCGGCGCAAACTTATGAGAAATGCCAGATCGGCAAAAATAATGGAGCAGCTTTCGGCCTTGGCTGAGGCAGGCATAGAAATGCATACCCAGGTGGTGCTGTGCCCGGGAATAAATGACGGGCCTGAGTTGCAGCGAACAGTTAAAGACTTGGCCGGCCTGTGGCCCAGCGTACAATCATTGGCGGTGGTTCCGGTGGGGCTTACCAAGTACCGTGAGGGATTGGCTGAGCTGAAATTATTTGATGAGAAAACTGCCCGGGAAATAATAAACCAAATACATGGTTGGCAAGAAAGGTTTATAGACAAATTTCAATACCCCTTTGTCTTTGCCTCAGACGAATTTTACGTCATGGCCCAGGAGCCATTCCCCCCGGATGAAAGATATGCAGACTATCCCCAAACAGAAAACGGCGTCGGCTTAGCCAGGCTGTTTTTAGATCAGTGGCATGAAGTAGAAAAAAAATTACCCTTGCAGGCTACAGTGCCAAGAAAGGTAACCGTTGCCACCGGCTTATCTGCATTTGCAATTTTAGAGCCGGTAATCAATAGATTAAATAAAGTAAAGGGTGTTAATGCCCGGTTGTTGAAGATACCCCATCATTTTTTTGGAGAAACGGTAACCGTGGCCGGTCTGCTCACCGGTTCAGATATGATTAAAGGGTTAAAAAACAAAAGCTTGGGCGATATGCTGATCATTCCCTCTGCCATGCTGAAAAACCAAGGGGAAGAGGTTTTTTTAGACGATATGACAGTGGAACAGCTTGCTAAACGGCTGAAGGTGCCGGTATACCCGGCAGGTAACCCTGCCCAACTGGTAGAAATAATACTGACCGGCGGGGCACGATAATTAATTTGCTATTTACAGTTAAAAACTGGTATTATATGCATTATAAACCTAGAAAGGGCGTGAAAGAGATGCCCAAACCTATTGTGGCTATAGTTGGCAGGCCCAACGTTGGCAAGTCAACTTTATTTAACCGTATAGTTCGTCACCGGGTGGCCATAGTGGAGGACCAACCCGGAATAACAAGGGATAGACTGTATTTTGATGCTGAATGGAATGGCAAAGAATTCACCCTGATTGACACCGGGGGCATAGAATTTGATGAGAACGACCAAATTACCGCCCAGGTGAGAAAGCAGGCAGAAATTGCAATTGCCGAAGCCGATGTCATATTGTTTGTGGTGGATGCCAGGGCAGGCTTGCATCCAACCGATGCAGATGTGGCCGAAGTGTTGCGAAAAACAGAAAAACCGGTGCTTTTGGTGGCCAACAAAGTTGAACACTTTGACACCCTAAAAATACCCTATTATGATTTCTATGAGCTGGGTCTGGGAGATCCAATTCCGGTGTCAGCAGCTGAGGGAATGAACACCGGGGATATGTTGGATCAGTTAGTGGAATTGCTGCCGGATGCAGGTGAGGAACAATATGACGATGATACCATAAAGGTGGCAGTAATAGGCAGGCCCAATGTCGGCAAATCAACTTTGGTTAACGCCATCTTTGGGGACGAACGGGTTATTGTCAGTGATGTACCCGGTACCACCAGGGATGCCATTGATACACCCATCGAACGGGGTGGAAAAAATTATGTGTTAATTGACACCGCCGGTATGCGGCGCAGGAAAAAAATAGAGGAGCCGGCAGAGAGGTATAGCGTTATTAGATCGCTGCGGGCGGTGGATCGTTCAGATGTGGTGCTGATGATTATTGATGCCAGCCAGGGTGTTACTGAACAAGACAAAAGAATTGTAGGCTATGCCGAGGAAAAGGGTAGGGCCATTGTTTTAGTGGTTAACAAATGGGACTTAATAGAAAAAGATGATAAAACCATGCTGCGTTTTAATGAGCATATAAGAGAGGCACTGGGCTTTGTTAGATATGCTCCAATAGTGTATATTTCAGCCTTAACCAAAAAAAGAGTTCCCCGGGTTTTAGAACTGGTTGACTATGTTGCGGAGCAACACAATTTACGTATAGCCACCAGCAATGTAAATCAGCTGGTGCGAGAGGCAATGCAGCAAAACCCACCCCCTTCCGATAAGGGAAGACGGCTTAAAATACTCTACGCCATGCAAGGAGGGGTTGCCCCCCCAACCTTTATTTTATTTGTTAACGACCCGGAACTAATGCATTTTTCATATATGCGTTACCTGGAAAACTTTTTCCGGTCTTCCTATGGTTTTGAAGGCACTCCCATAAGATTTTATTTACGCAAACGTGAAAAAGAGTAAGATAAGCGGAGGGTAAAGTGATTGGATATATTATAGGGTTTCTCGTCGGCTATCTATTGGGTTCAATTCCCTTTGGGTATTTACTGGCCCGACTTTGGAAAGGGATAGATATTCGCAGTTACGGCAGTGGCAATATAGGTGCCACCAATGTATGGCGCACACTGGGCACCGTGCCGGGCCTTATTGTTCTTCTATTGGATATGGCCAAGGGTGCCGCTGCCGTGCTGTTAGCAACTTCTTTCCTTGACGGTACCTTTTCGGTGCTGGCGGCGGCAGTGGGTGCCTTGCTTGGCCATGGCTATCCTGTCTTTTTAAAGTTTAAAGGGGGAAAGATTATAGCCACCGGGGCCGGCATAGTTTTTGCGCTTTCACCCCTGTCCGGTATTATTGGCTTAATACTTTTTATTGGCTCCATTGCCATTACCAGATACGTATCGGTGGGTTCAATGATGGCTGCAATTTCGGTGCCCCTATCCTTTTACTGGCTGGATCTGGAACTTCCCTTTGTAGTATTTGGGCTATTGGCGGCGGTATTTGCCATATATAAGCACCGTTCTAACATTAAACGCATTATCAATGGCACTGAATTTAAATGCGGGCAAAAAAAGCAATGATTAACCAGGGGAGGCGCTAAGCAATGAAACAAATGGTAGCGGTGGTGGGAGCGGGCAGTTGGGCCACTGCGCTGGCAATACAGTTAGCCAACAAGGGGCATACAGTAAAGATGTGGTCCCGCAATGAAGAGACCGTGCGAGAAATAAATAATGAACACCAAAACAATAAATACCTCGAAGGAATAACAATACCCCAAAACATTACTTGCAGCGGGGACTATAAAGAAGTGCTGTCCGGCTGTCAATATGTCTTATACGGTGTCCCGTCCCATTCCTTTAGGGAAGTAATAAAAATGACCCTGCCTTATTTAAGCCAAAGGGCAGTGGTAATCAATGCGGCAAAGGGTATTGAAGAGCAAACCCTTAAACGCATGTCAGATGTTTTTAACGAAGAAACTGACGGCGGCGGTGATAAAAGCTATGTGGTGCTTTCCGGGCCCAGCCATGCGGAAGAGGTGGCCCTTAATATTCCCACTGCTTTGGTAGTGGCATCAAAGGACATGAAAAGTGCCCAAGGGGTGCAAGAACTTTTTATGTCTGATTACATGAGGGTTTATACCAATCCCGATGTGGTCGGTGTAGAGCTTGGTGGATCACTGAAAAACATTATTGCTTTGGGAACCGGTATAGCCGATGGCTTAGGCTTCGGAGATAACACTAAGGCAGCATTGATGACCAGGGGTTTAGCAGAAATTACACGCCTGGGTGAAGCCATGGGTGCATCGCCAATGACCTTTGCCGGTTTGGCCGGGGTTGGCGACTTAATTGTCACCTGCACCAGTATGCACAGCCGCAATCGCAGGGCGGGCATTGCAATAGGGAAAGGTAAATCTATGGATGAGGCTGTTCAAAGTGTGCGTATGGTGGTGGAGGGAGTGCGCACCACCCGGGCAGCCAAAGGTTTGGCCGCCCGGTACGGAGTTGAAATGCCCATAACTGAGCACATTTATAAGGTTCTATATGAGGGCCACTCGCCGCGGGAAGCGGTTATGAGTCTGATGGGTCGTTCAGGTAAACCTGAGATTGAAGAGGTTGCTCTGTTGAATTGGCAGTCCTAACATTGGAACATATATTTTCAACATAAGCGGACACATCTGTGCCAACTAACAAACCGGTGCTTTTGTTAAGCCACTGATAAACATCCCTGTTTTCGTAGGCCTCTTGGGCGATAATTGACAAACCGTGTTCAAACTCGCCCTGTTCCTTTGCCAAATACAGTGCAGCAAGCTCCTGCCCCTTGTGGGTTGCTTTTAAGGCCGAAGTCTTACCGTCCACCGGCGTGATGCTAATTAGCTCTTTCTTTTGCAGTGAACGGGAGATGCGACTGGCAGTGGAACGATTCCATAAACACAGGGCTGCCAAATCAGTCATGGATAAGCCCTCGGCTGCAATTACAGTTAATAATGCCAGGTGCTGGGCAGGGGTTAAATTAAAGGCACTGAGCTGCTTTTCCCACGAGACATCCAGATAGTGATAAAGGCGGCGCAAGTACATAAGTATACGCAGGCGATCACTGATCTTGTCATTTTTACAAGGGTAATGTTTAATTAAGGACCACATGGCTTCACTGTTAAGGGGTGGAATCTTTTTTGCGCGCCCTGATTTTTTCTTAAGACCTGTTACCGGCTCTTCCTTCAAAGTACTCACCTCTGTTTTATACATTTTTCTTCGTTAACGATGCTCTTAAAACCCAGGTTAACCGTTGCCGCGGTGATTGAAATAAACATATTTTTGTTTTAAAGGACTCTATTTGAGTCCTTTTTTAGTGTACGTAAAATGTGCAAATAATGTTCCACAAAATGGCAGAACTTTGCCGATATTAAATAACTTTTGCTGTCATTTTTTTACTACTTGGCATCATACAATTAATCAGTGCCAAGATTTTTTTTGCTTGTTTAATAAAGAAGGTCATAATTCTAAATTGCCGTCATATATATATATTGTTATTGTATGTGCTTGGAAAAATAATACACATGGACAGGACTACCCGATGCCCGGGGTAAGGTATCTGAAAAAATGTAGTCTGTTGTCCTGACCTTTCGCTTGGCGGGGGAGGGATGCATGATTTTACATACAGATTAGAAAGAAAAAATTTTATATATTCTCAAAGGAGGGAGAGTGTGCATGGAAAAAATTGACCTTTTTCGTGATATTGCCGAACGCACCGGTGGAGATATTTATCTGGGCGTGGTCGGCGGGGTGCGAACCGGCAAATCAACATTTATAAAAAGGTTTATGGATTTATCTGTAATACCAAATATTAAAAACATACATGACAGGGAACGTGCCCGGGACGAACTTCCCCAAAGCGGTGCCGGTCGTACAATTATGACTACCGAACCTAAATTTGTGCCCAATGAAGCGGTAGAAATAACGATGAGTCCCGGCTTAGAAGTAAAGATGCGCTTGGTGGACTGTGTGGGCTACCGGGTGGAAGGTGCCCTGGGTTATGAAGAAGAAGACGGCCCCCGGATGGTTACCACTCCCTGGTTTGAAGACCCCATCCCCTTCCAAGAGGCAGCTGAAATTGGCACCCGCAAAGTTATCTCTGAGCACTCAACCATTGGGGTGCTGGTGACCACTGACGGTACCATCAGTGATATTCCCCGGGAAAATTACTTAGATGCTGAAGAGCGGGTGGTGGAAGAACTTAAAGAGCTGGGGAAGCCATTTGTAATTATCATGAATACAATTAGACAAAATTCACCGGATGTGCATGAACTTTCCGCTGATTTGCAAGATAAATATGACGTGCCCGTATTGCCTATCAATGTTGCGGAAATGAGCCAGGAAGACATTTTATACATCCTGGAGCAAATCTTATTTGAATTCCCGGTCAATGAAGTGACCATCACACTGCCTAAATGGGTGGAAGAATTGGATGTTAAGCACTGGCTGCGGGATAGTTTTGAAGATGCAGTAAAAACCACTGTTCACCATGTGCGCCGCCTGCGGGACATCGAAACGGCACTGGATGCGCTGTCAGATTTTGACTTTGTGGATCAAGTTATACTTACCAGCATGGACATGGGTACCGGTTCGGCGTCAATAGAAATGAAGGCTAAACAAGAGTTGTTCTATAAAGTTCTTACCGAAGAAACCGGTTACGAGGTGCAGGGAGATCAAGACATCTTCCGCTTAATGTGTGAATTTGCCGTTGCGAAAACCGAATGGGATAAAGTAGCTGATGCCCTAATGGAGGTAAGAGAAACAGGATATGGTGTGGTTACACCCAAACTGGATGAAATGAACTTAGAAGAACCTGAGCTTATACGTCAAGGAAGCAGGTTTGGTGTTAAACTTAAGGCCAGTGCACCATCATTACACATTATTAAGGCTGACATAACCACTGAAATAACTCCAATTATTGGAACAGAGAAGCAATGTGAAGAGTTAGTGCGTTATATGCTAGATGAATTTGATGAAGACCCGAAAAAGATCTGGAGCTCTGAAATATTTGGCAAGAGCCTGCATGATCTCGTTAGAGAGGGCATTCAAAACAAACTACATCGCATGCCAGAAAATGCCCAGGTTAAGCTACAAGAGACACTGCAGCGCATAGTAAATGATGGAAGTGGCGGACTAATATGCATCATAATATAAGAATAAAAAACCCGCAGGTAAAAACTTGCGGGTTTTATGTATTTGAAAGATAATGATAGGGAAGGGTCTTGACCCTTCCGAAAAAGATTAAAAGAGGTAATCCCATGCGCATACCTTCTGATGTTCAAGAAATAATGAAAACTTTAAAGCACAATGGCTTTGTAGCCTACTTAGTGGGTGGTTGCGTGAGAGACTTTTTCTTGGGTCGAACTATCCACGATTTTGATATAATTAGTGACGCTTTGGCTGAACAACTAGCAGGTATATTTCCCCGGGTGATCCCCATCGGTAAACGGTTTGGTACAGTTACGCTGTTGACCCAATACCGCAGTGTTGAAGTATCCACCATGATAGGTACATTGGAACAAAATTGCTCTCAACGAGATTTTACTATTAATTCCATGGCTATGGATGAAGAGGGAGTTTTATATGACTATTATGGAGGAAAGCGTGATGCTGAACTCCGAATATTGCGCGCGGTGGGAAATGCAGATGACAGATTTAAAGAAGACCCTTTGCGTTTGATGCGGCTAATTAGGTTTGCCACTGTGCTAGAGTTTAATATTGATAAAGGTACTAAACAAAAGGCTATTATCAATGCACCCCTAATTAGTAAAGTATCCGTTGAGAGGATAAGGGATGAATTTTGTAAAATAATTCTCTCTGACAACCCAGGTAGTGGTATTATGCTATTGGCTCAGCATAATTTACTGCCTGTAGTGATGCCGGAACTGGAAGAATGTATTGGCTTTGAACAACACAGCCCCCATCACGACAAGGATGTATTTCAGCACACTGTGGCAGTGCTAAATAATTCGCCAGCTAGGTTAAGTGTTAGGTTGGCGGCTTTGCTGCACGATATCGGTAAGCCCCAAACCTTTACTATCGGCAAAGATGGTAGAGGGCACTTTTATGACCATCAAAAGGCGGGGAGTGAAATGGTACGCCATATTCTCACCAGACTTAAATTCGACAATAAAACAATTGCTGTGGTTACTGTGCTGGTAAAGGAGCATATGTCGAGATTTGAGTTTTTAAGAGAAAAAAGTGTAAAGAAATTTATTAACAGGGTGGGTGTTGAAAATCTCGATGATTTATTTGCTTTGCAAATTGCCGATATTAAGGGTAGCGCTCGCTCGGATGATTTTTCTATGGTTACCGATTTGCGAAGCAAGGTTGATGAAGTGCTAAATAAAGGGGAGCCAATGACGGTAAAAGAACTGGCCATTAATGGTGTTGACTTAATCAGGATGGGTATTAAACCTGGACCTGCCATAGGGAAGATGCTCAAACAAGTGTTGGATCTGGTGATGGAGGAACCAAGTCTTAATACTAGAGAAAAACTAACTATTTTGGTGGGTAAACTAAAGGGAGAAAGCCTGCAGTGATGAGCTGCGGGCTTTGCCGTTTTACCGGCTTTATTTGAGATGGGGGGAGTTCAAAACCCATAAGTGCATATCTTCCCATTGACCAGAAATGTGGCAATTATTTATTAATGTACCACTATAAGTATAACCCATCCGGTGCAGTATTAAATTAATGCCATATTCAGATGCTCTGGATAAGCTATACAAGCATTTTATGTTTCTATCTAATACCGTGCGCTGCAGTTCCTCCATGATAATGTGCATTAATCCAAGTCCTTGATGACTAGGGTTTGTGGCGCAGTTTGTCATCTCTGCGTTGCTATTATCACTGTCGATTTCAGCTGCAGCTGCTGCAATGATAGCTCCATTTTGTTCAGTTAGTATAAAGATCGTATCATTATTCATTAGTTCACAGATATAGTCTGCATTGTTTAAAGGTGTAGGGTAGGTGGAAAACACCATATTGAAAAGTTTAGCTAATTCTGTAGCATCTTCAGTTGTGGCAAATCTAAGTGAATACCCCGGGGGTAATTTTTTAGCAAGCTTTTTTGGTGATGCTAATATTTTTCTTAGATCGTTCATTTTCTGTTCTAGTTTATCGCTTTGCCTGCGTGTGGGCTCGGGGTAACTTGCCATGAAAAATGCATCTTTACCATTAAAAAACCCTTCAGCAGTACCTTCTAGCAGGTATCCATGTTTTATTAGTTCGCCCAAATCTTTTCTACGGGCGGGAATTATTATTTTAGCAGCAGAATGCATGGAGGCTTTATTTTTCAGGTATTGAGAAAAAGCCTCGCCATTTCGGAGAGAATAATCCCATACCCATAGTCGCTGGTTAATGCTATCTACCATTACTTTTAGGGAGAAATTATTATCGTTGTGAGTTAGCATAGTTTGATTATCAAATAGCATTCTTTTCCTCCAGTCAAAAGTTCAAACATTCTTACCTTTTGCCTAACCTAACCCACTCGTTTTTCCGCCTTGCGTCGCTTGCTAGGCAGCAATAGGCTAGATGGCCCGGTGTTATTTTCGGTCTTTTTCACCATACAGTTGAAGCATTTATCACAACTGCTAGTTTTGTCTGGGGTCTCTTCGTATACGAACATTTCCCCTTCATAGTTGCGTAACACTACTTTGCTGTCTGACTGTGATATCATGTATTGTGGGTTAACTGGTATCTTTCCGCCTCCTCCTGGAGCATCCACCACAAACTGCGGTATAGACAAACCGGAAGTGTGACCCCGCAGGGATTCAATAATTTCAATACCTTTAGAAACCGAGGTGCGGAAATGTCCTATACCCATGGACAAATCACACTGATATAAATAATAGGGGCGAACCCTTATCTTAACAAGATTTCTCACTAGCTCTTTATATATATAAGCACAGTCATTTACACCCTTTAATAGTACACTTTGGTTACCCAAAGGTATACCAGCATTCGCTAACTTACTACAGGCCTCTGTTGTTTCTTTGGTGATTTCTTGAGGATGGTTAAAGTGTGTGTTTATCCATACTGGGTGATACTTTTTAAGCATATTACACAGTTCATCTGTTATGCGCTGGGGCAACACCACCGGCATTCTAGTACCGATACGAATAATCTCAACATGTTCAATTGCGCGCAACTGCTTTAATATATATTCAAGCTTGCTTTCACATAATGTCAGCGGGTCACCGCCGGAGATAACAACGTCTCTAATTTCCTTGGTTTTACGGATATACCGAATGGCTTTATCCACCTGAGCCTTAGGTAGCGGACTGTCGTGAGACCCTGCCATACGGCGTCGGGTACAATGACGGCAGTACATCGAACACTGGTCTGTTACCAGTAATAAAGCACGATCTGGATAACGGTGGGTTACACCTGGCACCGGTGAATCTACATCCTCATGGAGAGGATCTTCCATATCTGAAGTGGTAACCTTTAATTCTAAATCACTTGGTACCGCCTGTTTGCGAACAGGACAATTTTTGTCGGTGGGGTGCATTATTGAGGCGTAATATGGGGTGATAGCCATACGAAAACGTTTTAAACACTTTTCAATACCTTTTGCTTCTTGCTCAGACAATGAAATAATACCCTTTAGTTTTTCAACTGAATCAATACGATTTTTAATTTGCCACTGCCAACTGTCCCAATCCTCTTCAGTGGCGTTATGTTTCTTTAATAACTTTTCTTTAATTTGGCTCATATCTGCCTCCTCATGCCCGGTAAACTCCGGGAGTAATATCTAAAATCAAAAGTGCCCACACCTCTTATCAAAGAATTAACAAGGGGTGTGGGCACAACAAAAAATGCCTTGGTAAAGGGCAAAATTATTGCGTATAATTATTCACGTCAAATACCGTGTCTGATCCCCTTGCTACGCTTACGAGGTTAGCTGACGGGTTCGGGCTGAAGGGTAGCCCTACCCTTTGTGAGGTGAGAGGTTGGATGCTAGAAGAGAAAAACCTCAAAAACCTCAGCAATGGGATTCACCCCAAATAATTGGGTCCCCCGCTTCCATTAATGGGAATTAAGCGCTGCATTGTATAAATATAAAATTATTCTACTTGATTATTATAACTATAACTGGCAGTATAGTCCAATGGCGTATAACTAGAAATAATATTAAAAATAATGATAAGAGCTGTTTATAACAAACTGATCAAGTTCTGTCTCCGGAGAACGTCTATATAAACTACTTTGCTTAAATATTTACTGATAGTACAAGCCATTGCCTTCAAATTATGACCATAAGCTTGTTTGTTTGTATGAAAAGAGTGTATTTACAGACCATTTCGACTATGGTAAAAATTAAATTTTATCATTGTCAGCTTTAAAAGGCAGTGATATAATGTCTACTGCAGGGAGAAATATATCCACCACAGAAAGACAGGGAAGCGGAGGGAGTATCTTTGACAAACAAAGACCCGCGGTTTTTTTTAGTTCGAGAGGATATTTTACCAGAAGCAATCATTAAAACGGCACAAGCAAAGGAACTGCTAAGCCGGGGGCGTGCTACCACCGTTAATGAAGCGGTGGAGAAGGTGGGGCTTTCTCGTAGTGCTTTTTACAAATATAAAGAGGGAATATTTCCTTTTCACCAGTGGAGTAGGGGGAGCATAGTAACGATTTCGTTATTGCTAGAGCATCGTTCAGGGGTGTTATCCAGTATATTGAATAACATTGCACAAGTGGATGGGAATGTGCTTACTATCAATCAAAATGTACCCCTTGAGGGTGTGGCTGGTGTTACGGTGGCCATTGAAACCGCTGAATTAAGAGGTGATTTGGAAGAACTGGTAGCCAGGTTACAGAACATAGATGGTGTGCGAAGGGTAGAACTGGTAGGTCAGAGTTAAAATAAATTGTATGCGGAGGTTAAAGTTATGTCAGTTAATAAACAGATAATAAAAGTGGGTCTTTTGGGTTTAGGTACTGTGGGTCAAGGTGTATATCGCATCTTGAAAGATAACGCAGATAATATCCAGCGCCGTGCTGGCATAAAGGTTGAGATTGAAAAGATAATGGTGAGAGATACCACTAAAGAGCGGGGTATAAGCGTTAGCCAAGCTATGCTAACCAGTGATATTAAAGATATTGTCAATGACCCGGAAATTGATATTGTGGTGGAAGTTATGGGTGGTATAAACCCAACGTTAGACTACGTTTTACAAGCCTTAAACAACGGTAAAAGTGTGGTAACCGCCAATAAAGATATGGTGGCAATGCACGGTGAAGAATTGTTTAGCGCAGCAGAGGCCAATAACTGTGACTTGCTGTTTGAAGCCAGCGTTGCCGGTGGTATTCCCATCATTCGTACTTTAAAACAAAGCCTGGCGGCAAATAACATTGAGCAGGTATTTGGTATCATTAACGGAACCACCAACTACATGTTAACCAAAATGACCAGAGAAGGTTCTCAGTTTAACGATGTTTTAAAGGAAGCACAGCAAAAGGGTTATGCTGAAGCCGATCCCACTGCAGATGTGGAAGGGTATGATGCTGCCAGAAAAATTGCCATTTTGGCTTCAATTGCCTTTAATACCCGGGTAACTGTAAATGATGTTTATGTAGAAGGAATTACAAAGATTTCTGCAGAAGATATTGCGTATGCCAAGGAACTGGGGTATATTATTAAACTGTTAGGTATTGCAAAATATAATGATGATGGTATTGAAGTGCGGGTACATCCAACATTTATACCTGAAGAGCACCCGTTGGCATCGGTGAATGATGTATTTAATGCAGTCTTTGTCAAGGGTGACGCTGTGGGGGATACTATGTTTTACGGTCAAGGGGCAGGGGAGCTTCCTACTGCCAGTGCAGTAGTGGCAGATATTATGGATGCTGCTAGAGACTTGGTTAGGAATGTGCCTGGAATTATTAGCTGTACTTGCTATGACAACAAACCCCTTAAACCAATGAGTGAAAGCAAAAGCCGCTTTTACGTACGTACACTAGTGTCTGACAAACCAGGGGTGTTGGCGTCTATCGCACTGGTATTTGGTAATAAAGGTGTAAGTTTAGCATCGGTAATCCAAAAGGATGCTGAAGGATCCACAGCGGAGTTGGTGCTGGTTACTCATAATACTAAAGAAGAGAATCTGCAGGATGCTTTAGGTGACATAAGAAATCTTTCCTGTGTGAAAGAAATTGGTAACGTGATTAGAGTTGAAGGGTAGAGGATGGATATGATCCGTGTGCAAGTTCCTGCTACAACTGCAAATTTAGGTCCGGGCTTTGACTGCTTAGGAATGGCTTTAAAACTCTATAATACTGTAGAAATGCAGCAAATTGCTACTGGTTTAAACATTGAATTGCATGGTGATGGAGCCAATGATATTGACCGAGATGAAAATAACATTGTATATAAAGCGGCATATAAGGTGTTTAATCAGGTAGGCTATCGTCCAAGCGGCCTTAAAATAAGATTAAATAATCAAATACCTGTTTGCCGGGGGTTGGGCAGTAGTGCTGCTGCAATTGTCGGCGGCATCATCGCTGCTAACATTCTTTCAGGAAGTAAATTAGGAACCAAGGAATTATTGGAGTTGGCCAATGAAATGGAAGGGCATCCCGACAATGTAGCACCAGCATTAATTGGTGGTATTGTGGTGTCGGCATCTGATGAAGACGGGGTGCGTTTCATTAAAATCCAACCTCCTACTGAATTAAAGACGGTGGTTGCCGTTCCAGATTTTCAGCTTTCAACCAAGCTAGCCAGAGAGGCGCTACCTACCCAGGTAACACTTCAGGATGCTGTGTTTAATGTAGGTCGGGCATCGCTCTTAGTGGCGGCGTTATGCCAAGGAGACTTAAGTAAATTAACTTATGCTATGGAAGACAAATTACATCAAAGCTACCGTGCAAACCTTGTGCCTGGTATGAAAAAGGTGTTGGCTGCGGCTAGACTTGCGGGAGCAAAAGGTGTGGTGCTTTCTGGTGCCGGCCCAACGTTAATAGCCTTTGCAGATGACAATTTTGAGCTAATTGCTAAAGTGATGCGCGATACTTTCAGAGAAAGCGGTGTAATGGCTAAGGTAATGGTGCTGGAGCCAAGTCCAGTGGGTGCCAGAGCGTTGGAAAGGGTATAGAATACAAATTATTGAACAAGAGCTAGGGGTGAATCAGCAGTAATGTTAATTGTACAAAAATTTGGTGGTAGTTCGGTGGCTGACCCAGAGCGTATCAAAAGAGTTGCCCGCAGAGTGGTGGAAGGCCGCAAAGCAGGTAATGACATGGTGGTTACTGTATCGGCCATGGGTGATACTACTGATGATTTAATAGCGTTAATGAAAAAAATTACAGACAACCCTACAGGACGGGAAATAGATATGCTCCTTTCTACAGGGGAACAGGTGTCCATTTCTCTACTATCAATGGCTATTAAAGACTTGGGCTGTGATGTTGTTTCTCTAACTGGTGGACAAGTAGGTATAAAAACCAATGAGGTACATACCAAGGCAAAAATTGTTGATATAGATAGTAAAAGAATGCGAGATGAGTTAGATAGGGGACGCATTTTAGTGGTGGCCGGCTTTCAGGGTGTCAATGAAAACAAGGACATTACTACCCTGGGCCGGGGCGGATCTGATACCACCGCAGTGGCCTTGGCGGTGGCATTAAAGGCTGATATGTGTGAAATTTACACCGATGTGGACGGAATTTATACCGCAGATCCCCGCCTAGTAAAAGATGCCAGCAAACTAAAGGAAGTGTCCTATGATGAAATGTTAGAGTTAGCCAGTTTAGGTGCACAGGTGCTGCATCCGCGGTCGGTGGAACTGGCAAAGCTATATAAGGTCACTATGCATGTGCGCTCCAGTTTTAATAACAAGCCCGGCACCATTGTTAAGGAGGTAGGTAAAATGGAAAAGGAAGTTATGGTCAGTGGAGTGGCCCACGACTATAATGTGGCTAAAATCGGTTTGTTTGATGTGCCGGATAAACCCGGTATTGCCTATAGAATATTTAATGCCCTGGCCCAAAAGAATATTGACGTGGATATGATTATCCAGAGTTCAATGCGCAACAACTTAAACGATATTTCTTTTACCATTACCAGGGATGATTTGCGAAAGGCATTGACAGTGGTGGAGGAGATTCAGCCGGAAATCGGTTTTGCGGGCTACACCCATGATGAGGATGTTGCTAAGGTGTCTATTGTGGGCGCCGGGATGGTTAGCCACCCTGGGGTTGCGGCAATGATGTTTGAGGCGCTGGCAGAGGCCGGCGTGAACATAGATATGATCACCACATCTGAGATTAAGGTCTCCTGTGTGGTCGATGACAAGGACGTTGAAAAGGCTGTTAAATCAATTCATAATAAATTTAAACTAAATGAGATAAATTAAACATATAACCCGGTGTGTAAAACACCGGGTTATATGTTTATTGACATACGTTCATAAACTGGTTAAAATATTGTATTAAAAGGGGGGGAATTATGTGTCAAGACCATCTAAATGCAGGCGTGTTGAATTTATTCCGGAGATAACCTATTTTAAACCTGCCGGTGTACCCCTTGTGAATTTAGAGGAAGTGTCTTTAGCCGTTGAAGAACTGGAGGCCATTCGTTTAAAGGATTTAGAATATTTAGAGCAGGAGCAGTGTGCCCAAAGAATGCAGGTATCCAGGCCCACCTTTCACCGTGTGCTGACATCCGCCCGCCACAAGGTGGCCCAGGCACTGGTGCAGGGAAAAGCCATTAGGGTGGAGGGGGGCAATTATGTTCACGTTGGCAAAGGGCGGGGCAAGGGATGCCGACTCAGGGGAAAAACTGAAGAATAAGTATAAGGGGGGGTCATATATGCCTATATTTGAATATAAATGTAACAAATGCGGTAATAATTTTGAGGTGCTGCAAGGGGTGGGAAAAGATCCGCAAAGGGATTTGAAGTGTCCTTCTTGTGGTGCCGGCCAGTTAACTAAGTTGATATCTTCACCCTTTGTAAAAAAGTCTACTAAGTCCTGCTGCGGAAGCAGTGAAGTGTGTGGCACCGGCTGTGACCAACCTCAGTTTAGCTGTGGAGACGGTGGATGCGGATGCCACTGATTACAATAACAAATTAATGGGGAGCGTGAATTTATGTCTGGATTAGTACCGTTTGTGGTTGAGCAAACCAACAGGGGAGAGCGGGCCTATGACATTTACTCCCGGCTGTTAAAGGATCGCATTATTTTTATTGGCGGGCCCATAGATGACAATACCGCAAACCTTGTTATTGCCCAAATGTTATTTTTAGAGGCCGAGGACCCTGCAAAGGATATTCATCTGTACATAAATTCTCCCGGTGGGGTAATTACATCGGGATTGGCTATTTATGATACCATGCAATACATTAGGCCCGATGTGTCTACCATTTGTATGGGCCAGGCGGCAAGTATGGCTGCCTTTTTGCTGGCGGCAGGTGCCAAGGGTAAGCGGTTTGCACTGCCCAACGCCCGTGTAATGATTCACCAGCCACTGGGTGGTGTTCAAGGTCAGGCCACTGACATCGATATCCATGCCAGGGAGATTCTCTACATGAAAGATTTATTAAATAAACTATTAGCCAAGCATACTAATCAACCGGTTAGTAATGTGGCAGTGGATACCGAGCGGGATTACTTTATGTCCGCCGAAGAGGCCAGAATGTATGGTATCGTTGACCGGATAGTTACAAGAAGATAGGTTTTTTTTATTTAACTTGCACAAGGCATCTTGTGCAAGTTTTTTTCTTTATTAGCACATTATTTTAAGAAATAAGGAAAAGATATTAAAAATTATATTAGGAGGTAGTATATGGCAAGGGAGCAAGATTATCGCATGGACGGTCGGGTAAGTGTACACGACTCTGTACAAGAAATGTATGAGAGGATAAAGGCCGATGGCCTTAGCAATGTTTTTGATCGTTTTGATCCCCAGGCCAAGATTCGGTGCAACTTTTGTTCTGAGGGAGTGAGCTGTCAGCTGTGTACCGGTGGGCCCTGCAGAATCTCAGATAAGGTTGGGGCTACCCATGGCACCTGTGGTATTGACCGCAATGCCATGGCCATGAGGGACATGTTGCTGCGCAATATGATGGGTACATCCACCTATACGCACCACGCCTATAATGCCTTTCGTACTTTAAAGTCCACGGCGGAAGGTAAAACACCCTTTCAAATAACCGATGTGGACAAGCTTTACTGGATGTGTGACAAGTTAGGTATTGATAAGGGCAACAGCAAGGAGCAGGCGGCTATCAACCTTGCAGATTTTTTGATGGCACAGCTCAGCAGTGACTACGACCAGCCGCCCAAAATGGTGGAGGTATTTGCCCCTGAACCCAGAAAGAAGTTGTGGCGGGAGTTGGCCATCTATCCTGCAGGGGTAATGCATGAAATTAAGGATAGCGCTGCCAGCTGTTTGACCAACGTGGACGGCGACCACCTGTCAATGGCCAAAAAGGCCCTGCGCCTGGGCATAGCTACCATTTACGGTTCTCAAATTGGCTTGGAAATGGTGCAGGATATTTTATTTGGCACCCCAAGCCCCCACCAGGTGCAGGTGGATTTGGGTATTATGGATCCTGACTATGTAAACATTGTATTTAACGGCCATGAACCCTGGGTGGGTGTTGCCTGTATATTGGCGGCCAGGGATGAGGCCAACCAGGAAAAAGCCCGGCAGGCAGGTGCAAAGGGGATCAAGGTAACCGGCTCCATAGAATGCGGGCAAGAGGTGCTGCAGCGTTTTGAAATGGATGGCGTTTTCAACGGCCTCATTGGAAACTGGTTGGCCATAGAACCCCTGCTGGCCACCGGAACGGTGGATGTATTTGCCATGGATGAAAACTGTTCGCCCCCCTATATAGCACCCTACGCTGAAAAATACCAAATAACCTTGGTGTCGGTAAATGATTTGGTGCGCATACCGGGGGTGGAGAAAAACTTTGATTACAAGCCGCCGGAGGTGGCTAACCTTGCCCAGCAATTGATAGATTGGGGCATAGAAAACTATAAAAAGCGGAAAGAGAGAAAAATTGAAGCCCAGGTACCCAAGCAGGTACAAAAGGCAGTGGCCGGCTTTTCGACCGAGGCGGTGGTTAAGGCGCTGGGGGGTAAGTTGGATCCCTTGCTTGACGTAATCAAGGCCGGTAAAGTTAAAGGGGTGGTGGCCCTGGTGAACTGTACCACACTGGCCACCGGTCCCCACGACTACATGACAGTAAATGTAGCCAAAGAGTTGATCAAGAGGGACATTTTGGTTATCAGCGGAGGTTGCGGTAACCATGCCCTAGAAGTGGCCGGCCTGTGCAGTCCCGAGGCAGTGGGTATGGCCGGCAGCGGTTTACAGGAGGTGTGTAAGGCTTTAGGTATTCCGCCGGTCTTAAGCTTTGGCACATGCACCGACACCGGGCGCATATCCATGCTGGTTACCGAAGTAGCCAACGCATTGGGAGTAGACACCTCTGATCTGCCGGTGGCAGTTACCGCTCCCCAGTACTTAGAACAAAAGGCCACCATTGATGCTATATTTACGCTGGCCTTTGGCTTATACACTCACCTGGCGCCGGTTCCGCCGGTGGCCGGTGGCCCTGATTTGGTAAAATTGCTTACCGAAGATTTAGAGGGCATTACCGGTGGCAAGGTGGCACTGGCCAACACACCGGTTGAAGCGGCCGACGGTATCGAAGAACACATAAATAAAAAGCGGGCAGCATTGGGATTGCAATAAAAAGGGTGCTTGATTAGCACCCTTTTTCCTTTGCAAGTATATGGCAGTAAGGACTTTCGGGAAAACCCCGCAATACCATACAAGTCCTTGCCTTCTTAATGTAAATCCACCAAGTTATCCAGCCACAAAAAATATTGTCCCAGTGTTTTGGGGTCCCCCATTTTCATAAAAAGAATATTGACCACTTGTTCCTTGGACGGATTAGAAATTTTTTGTTCTCTCATTATTTTGTTAATATCTGAACGCAGCACCCGGCATACTACTCTTTTTGTTTCCGAACACTCAATTTGCCTTAAGACCGTACTAATGTATTCTTCTATTCTTCTGCACTTTTGCATATAACCACACCCTAAACCTAGTTATTGGTTAAATAAATCAACCGACCGTTAATCATGGTCAAAATAAAGTGGCGGCCCAAGCGATATTTTATTATAATATTACCAGTTACTATCTTATTGGCAAGTAGATACTTTTTTGTGCTATAGTACCTAAATAGATACTATAGCACTTGGGGGTGTAAAAATGATTGATGATAAGGAGAAATGGCACGAGGAATGCCACATGAAAGAAAAATGCTTAAAGCACGACATATGTCCCATGGCCTTGGTGCAGAAAATAATTTCCGGCAAGTGGAAAATACTGATCCTGTGGTATTTGAGTTACAACACCCTAAGATTTAGCGAAATCAAAAAAAGATTGCCTTATACAACTCAGAAAATGCTCACCCAGCAATTAAGGAGTTTAGAAGAGGATAAACTTATATTTAGAAAGGTGTATCCTGTTGTTCCCCCCAAGGTGGAATACGGGCTAACGGAAATTGGAAAAAAAATAATTCCTATATTGGAAATGATGCATGGTTTTGGAACCGGCTATTTAGAACAGGGGTATGATGGCGTGTCTTTGAGGGAATTTCGCAAGGAATTTAGAAAGGCCTGACCGGTGTTCTGAAATTTGCCGGCCACCCTGCAGCTCCACAGTAAAAGACCCGAGGCAGGCCTCGGGTCTTTATATATTACTTCAGCATTTCAGCCAAATCAGTTTTCACATCAGAGGTTAATTTTAGGTTAAAGTTTTCGACCAGTACCTTGAGCACCCCGGGGGAAATAAATTCCGGAGCCTTTGGTCCAATGTAGATGTTTTGTACACCCAGGCTGAACAAGCCTAACAAAATGGCCACTGCCTTTTGTTCAAACCAGGACAGTACGATGGTCAAGGGCAAGTCGTTAACTGTGCAGTTAAAGGCATCCGCCAAGGCAAGGGCGATTTTTACCGCTGACACTGAGTTGTTGCACTGGCCCAAGTCAATGTAACGGGGGATGTTGGTACCGGGTACGGTGCCATAGTCCACATCGTTAAATCTAAACTTACCACAGGAGGTGGTGAGGATAACGCAGTCCTTAGGCAGCGATGTGGCCAATTCTCTGTAGTATTGGCCGCCTTTACCCGGTGCATCGCAGCCGGCAATGGTGAAGAAACGCTTAATTTTACCTGCTTTAACCGCTTCGATAATTTCAGGAGCAAGGCTCAAAACGGTTTCGTGATGGAAACCGGTTGACATTGTTTTGTCTGATTGCATGTTTGCTGCCGGCAGTGCCAAGGCTTTTTCAATCACCGGAGTAAAGTCATCATTTTCAATTTTAGTTACGCCCTCAAGTCCTGTTACGTCATAGGAGAAGAAGCGATCTGCGTAACTACCGCGGATGGGCATTACACAGTTGGTGGTTGCCAGTATGGCACCGGGGAACTCTTCAAAGAGCTTTCTTTGGTCGTACCATGCCTTACCAATGTTGCCCTTTAAGTGGCTGTATTTTCTCAATTCGGGGTAACCGTGGGCCGGAAGCATTTCGGAGTGGGTATAAATGTTTACACCTTTTCCTTCCGATTGCTGTAATAGTTTTTCTAAAGCAAAGAGGTTGTGACCGGTTACCACAATGCACTTACCTTCTATTTTATCGGAGGGTACATTGACCGGTTGTGGTACACCCAATTTTTCGGTATGGGCTTTATCCAATAAATCCATTATTTTAACGGTGGCAGAACCGACACGCAAGGCTGTGGCAATGTTTTCTTGCAAGCTAAAGTTAACGTTGGTCAGTGTGGTATAAAGTGCATCCTGGATGGTGGCATCCACTTCAGGGTCGGTGTAGCCCAGTTGTCTGGCGTGGTTGGCGTAAGCTGCCACACCTTTCAGACCAAATATAATTGTGTCTTGCAGGCTGGCAAGGTCTGGGTTTTTACCGCACACGCCAATTTTGGTGCAACCACCGCTGGGGGTTTGCATGCATTGATAACAAAACATAGCTTTTTTTTCTTCTTCTTTTTTGCTTTTGAACAAGAACACTGAGAATCCCTCCTGTGTATTTAAAATTTCTATTAATGATGTTTAAATTATACATGGTTAAAAAACCGTTTAATATGATATAGATCACATTCTTCAAATAAATAACATCTTTAGCAAGTCTTTTATGGGCAAGAGGCAATTGGAATATTTATCCTTTAGTACAATTTGCGACTAATATGGACAAGCTTTGCCAGTCAGGTTAAAATAAGGGGAGGATATTGATAGACTAATTAATCAGCCAAGGGAATGGCAAAAATTTTTAAAAGGGGAAATGGCAATTTGAAATATAAAAAAATTACAATTTTATTGATATTGTTATTGGCATTAACTTTATCGTCAAAAGCATTTGCTTTAGATAATGGCGGAAAAGACATTGAGGTTTATGTTAACGGTGAAATTGTGCAATTTGATTCCAGGCCAATTATTGATTTACGGTCACAAAGAACCTTGGTTCCCTTTAGGGCCATCTTTGAAGCTTTGGGCACCGAAGTTGAGTATGATGAGCAGTCGAGAACTGCCATTGGGATAAAGGGCGATGTGGTAATTAAACTTCCTATCGGTCAAGCAAAGGGCTTTGTAAATGACAAAGAAATACCCTTGGATGTGGCTTCCCAAATACGCCAGGGCAGGACCTTGGTGCCACTGAGATTCATTGGGGAATCACTGGGTTGTACTGTAGAGGCCGACAATCAATCGGGACGAATGGTTATTAACATTGAGTTAATTGAAGAAGTAAAGCCTAAAACTGCGAGAACTGTGGAAAATATAGAGGCGGAAGTGGAAGATGATGCCGTGGTGTTGGATCTGGCAGTGGCTGAGGGTGTAAACAAGGTGTTTACCCTAAGCAATCCAAACCGGCTGGTGATTGACTTAGAAGATGCTACCATTGACACTGAGGGCATCAGTGAGATAGACAGCGACCTGGTCTTTGCGGTAAGGGTGGGGCAGTTTGAAGAAACGGTAGCGCGGGTGGTAGTTGATTTAAAACAAGCGGTAACCTATCAATTACAGCAAGGGAAAGATTCTTTGAAGGTAACGCTGGCAGCCGACAAGGGACAAGATATAGAGAGGGATTATAACACCATAGTTATTGACCCGGGCCACGGAGGAAGGGATCCCGGAGCCATTAGTCCCTACACCGGAAGATTTGAAAAGGAGTTTTGTACTGCCCTTGCTCAATTGGTGGCTGACTTGCTGGAGGATGAAGGCTTTGACGTTATAATGACAAGGTCCGGGGATGAATATGTAAGCTTAGAAGAAAGGGTGCGCCTGGCTAACAGTACCAATGCCTTTGCTTTTGTAAGTATCCACGCAAACTCTGCCCCAAACACTGAGGTGTCGGGGGTGGAGGTCTATACCAAGCGGGGATCTGACCGTACCTTTGCAAGGATTACCGCCGATGCAATAGTTAAGCGTTCCGGTCAAAACAATAGGGGCGCTAAAGAGGCTGACTTCTATGTTATCAGGCATACCGGCATGCCGGCCATATTGATTGAAGCCGGGTTTTTGACCAATGTCCAGGAGGAACAGTATTTGTATGACCCGAGAAATCAAGAGGTTATTGCCCAAGGCATTGTCGATGGGATACTTGAGTACCGAGACAGAGTAGCACCTTAGTTTTCGGCCGACGTACTGTCGGTCTTTTTGTTTTGAGAAAGGGCACTCCCGGACAGGCCTTTCCTGGACAAGCCATGCCGGGAAGGTTAAAATAGGGATGGTAAAAAATAATAAAGGAGTTTATACATTGGCTGAGCTATTGGCTGCTTTACATAAATACTTTGGTTTTAATAGTTTTCGCCCGGGCCAGCGGGAAGTGATTGAAAAGGTGCTGGCGGGGGAAGATGTTCTGGCGGTAATGCCCACTGGGCTGGGCAAATCATTGTGTTACCAATTGCCCGGCTTAATGCTGCCGGGGGTAACATTGGTCATTTCACCGCTGGTGGCCCTGATGAAGGACCAGGTGGATAGTTTACACACACGCCGGCTCTTCCAAGCTACCTTTTTAAACAGCCAACTGACTACTGAAGAGCACCGGGAACGTTTACAGGGTATTCGTCAGGGAAAGTACAAATTGGTATTTGTGGCACCGGAAAGACTGCGTACCCGCACCTTCACTAACCTGATAGCTGATATGCCGCTGGAATTATTGGTGGTGGATGAGGCCCATTGCATCTCCCAGTGGGGACACGATTTTCGTCCTGATTATTTATACCTAAAAGAATTTATTAATAATATTGCCCCCCGTCCCAAGGTGTTGGCCTTAACTGCCACTGCAACACCCAAGGTGCAAGGGGATATTTTGGCCCGCCTGGACATGGAAAATGCCCAGCGGGTAATTGTGGGCAGTGACCGGCCAAATCTTTACCTGTCGGCCATGCGTTTAGAAAACGGTGAAGCAAAACTACAGGCTTTAGCCCAACTAATGGCCGAAGAAAAGGGCTCTGGCATAGTATACACTGCCACCCGTAAAGAGACTGAATCGGTGGCCCAGTTTTTAATATCCCGGTTGGGCCTTAAAGCCGCCCCTTACCATGCCGGTATGGAGGCAGAGCAGCGATCTGCAGTGCAGGAGGCCTTTATTAGCGGGGAGTACCCTGTTGTGGTAGCCACCAACGCCTTTGGCATGGGCATAGATAAAAGCGATATCAGATTTGTAATTCACTACAGTATTCCGTCCAGCATAGAAGCTTATTATCAAGAGGTGGGCCGGGCCGGTCGCGACGGCCGGCCGGCCAGATGCACCCTGCTTTATACCCCCCGGGATAAGTCCTTGCAGGAATGGATGATTGAAAATGACGGCTTGACCAGGGACCACCTGGTTATATTCTGGAAGGCCTATCAAAGGGATTTAAAAGACGGACGCTCCGTTATTAACCCAGCGGAGTTAGAAAGATTAGAACTGGATGAAAATAAACTGCGCCTGATTGTGGGGGCCCTTGAACGCCAGGGTGTCCTTACACAGGTGGAGCGCAGCGCTGAATACTTGGAAGTGGAAGCCGGCCTCACAGAAATGGATTCCAAGGCTGCCCAGGAGGTACTGGAGCAAGCCCAGAGGCGCCAAAGGGAGCGGCGCAGTAAGCTGGCGGCAATGGTGAACTGGATTCACACCGGACGCTGTCGCAGGGCCGCGCTGCTGGAATACTTTGGGGAAAAAACCAAAAATACAGTTGAGCCATGTTGTGATACTTGTAATGGCGGCGCCGAGGAGGAAGTTTCCTTTGAACCCTTAGAAATACTTCGCTGTGTGCAGCAAATGCGGCATGGGGTAGGGCGTAAAAAATTAGCCGCCATTATGCATGGTTCCAAAGCCAAGGATATTATTGCCAGGGACTACCACCTCCTGCCTAACTACGGCAAGTTAAAAAACCGCACCGCTGCCGCAGTGCTGGCCATGGTGGATAGGTTGTTGGGGGATGGCTATTTGGCTACCACAGCAGGCGAATATCCGGTATTAGAACTAACCTCCAAAGGATGGGAGACCATTTCCCTGGGCAATCCCCTCACTGTACCTTCAGAGCCAACCGGTGTTCAAACTAAGGTAAAGGGCTGCCTTCATAAAACTAATGATACGCCGCCAAAGCCTGATCAAAAGCTACTGCAAAGCTTAAAGGAATTTCGTACCAGTTTAGCCCGCCAGCATCAAATGCCCCCCTTCATGTTCTTTCATGACCGGGTATTGGAGGAAATTGCTCATCGGAAGCCTTGCTCATTGGAAAGGTTAAAACAGGTGCCGGGTATTGGACCGAAAAAAGTAGAACAGTATGGCAAAGATTTATTGGCCATAGTGGGTTATCATCGTAAATAGGAGCCGGAAAATTCCGGCTCCTATTCCCATATTAGGCTTCAGGTATGCAAATTACCTGGCCCACCTGTAAGTTGTTAGGATCAACACCGGGGTTAGCCCGACGGATGGCATCCACAGTGGTGCCAAAGCGCTGGGCCAGCAAGAAGAAGGTATCACCGGTTCTTATAACATAAGCAAAGGTTCCTGCCGGACAGCGGCCCGGTGCCGTTGTTTCAGGGATACAAATTACTTGGCCTATTTGTAATCTGTCGGGGTCAATTCCGGGGTTAACCCTCATAATGGCTGCCACAGTGGTGTTGAATCTTGTGGCCAGTGAGAACAAGGTGTCCCCGGCCCGAATGGTGTACTCAAAGGTATTGGCCGGACAGCGGCCCGGTGCCGTTGTTTCAGGGATACAAATTACTTGGCCTATTTGTAATCTGTCGGGGTCAACATTTGGGTTAGCCCGAATAATGGCGTCCACAGAGACGTTAAACCTTCTGGCTAAATTAAAGTAAGTATCACCTGCTCTAATGGTGTACTCAAAGGTATTGGGTGGGCAGCGGTCGGGCGCCGGTGCACCGGGAATACAAATTACTTGACCTACTTGTAATCTATCGGGATCTACGTTTGGGTTAGCCCGAATAATGGCATCTACAGTGGTGTTAAACCTTCTGGCTAAACTAAAGTAAGTATCACCTGCTCTAATGGTGTAGGGCTGGGTGCCGGGCGGGCAGCGATCCGGTGCCGTTCCGTTTGGGATACAAATTACCTGGCCTACTTGCAGTCTGTTAGGGTCAACCCCTGGGTTGGCCCTGCGAATTTCTTCAACGGTGGTGTTAAACCGCTGTGCTAACGAGAAATAGGTGTCTCCTGCCCTGACGGTGTACCTGGATGTGCCAGGTGGGCAAACTTGGCGTTTCATATCTTAATCATCTCCCCCAAGAAAATTCTATACCATATTACGTGAGTAATGCACAATAGGTGCTAAAATTTAAGGGGAATTTTCTAAAAAGCCTTAGCCAATTAGTCGCCACCTTCCCTTTCCAAAGGCAAAAGACCGTCATTTGGCTCCTCTGCTTCCTCCGGATTTTGACGTGTTTTAAAGTTTAGGGATTTAAGATCCATATGGTCGAACAAGTGCCGCTGCATGCTGAACTCTGCGGTGATGCTGTCCACTTGAATGGCATCGACGCCCACCAGGTAAGTTTCGGAGTTATCCTTAAAAAAATGCAGCATCATTACCGAATAGGGCCTTCTTTGGGTTTCCTGCAGTGTGGCCAATCCCGATGCCCCGGAGCTGCCGGCGTTTACCATGACGCTGCCCTTATCGGTGGTGACCTCATACTGGTGATTGTGCCCAAAAACAAAAACAGGCGCCAGTCCGGCCAGCGGCCTTGCCATATAGGGGCTGTGCACTGCAATGATGTCAATGGGCCTGCCGGAGCTTTTTACTTCCTCTGCCACCCTTTGCCTAATTTCTTCGATATATCCTTCCACTTCACCGGGGGCCGGGGGAGTAAGATGGGCGGTCACCGAGGCGGGGTCATGGTAGCCCATAATGCGCAAACCGCTAATTTCCACCGGGCCGTCGGACACAATGACATTGGGTCCCAAGCTGTTCATTTTGTTAATAATATCGGGGGAGTCATGGTTGCCAGCCACAAATACATAGGGAACCCCTAAGTTTGCTATTCGATCCAGCAGTAATCCTTCCAGCGGGGTGCCAAAGTCACTTATATCTCCGGTATCGATGATGAAGTTAACAGCAAACAGTTGGGCCATGCGGTCTATATACTCTATTGCTGCCGGGTTGTTGTGAATGTCTGACACATGCAGCACCTTAATGTTGCCCTGGGCGGTTTGCAGGGGCTGTAAGTGGTCTATTTGCTGATAAAGCTCATTAAAGTTCTGGGCAATCAGCTGTAGCTTATGGCCAAGGGTATCAATTTTTGCCAGTGTATTTTCTGCAATACTAATCATCCAGGGTGCGGTTTTTAAAGCACCTTCGTATTCCGGGTTAGAAAAATGATGATAATTATAATCTTTATATGTAGCACCCAACAGTGAGCCCACCAGTGCCATGGCCGCCAGCAGTGCGGCCATATATTCAAATATATTGGTGGAACGTAAAACAAGACCTGCCAGTAAAGCCGCAAGGCCGGACATGATAATCAAACTTATTACATAACGCTTTGCTCTTTGACGCAGGTCTTCTTCCAGGTGCTGAAATATCTCCTCCTGGTCAGGGGCAGTTTCCAGCAGTTGCTGAACCCGTTCTAAATTAATGTTCGTCAGAGTTACAGTGAGCCTTACCGGGGTATCATGGGTATAAGCGCGTATTGATCCCAAGGGTGGGATAACAAGCTGTGTCGACCCCCGATAAGCTAAAGAAGTATCAATTTGAAACTCTAAGCCTTCAACGGTTATTTGTGTGCCCCCAAAAAAGTGCAAGAAAGCCAAAGAAATAAATGCAGCCAGTGCAATAATAATTAAAAATCTTTTCACCTTGGTATTCATAATTCACTCCATAAAGGCATAACCGGTATGTAAATTTGCTGCCTTAAATTATTTTATCCTGGGACGCTCAAATCAAGCCGGTTGTAAGCCGTAATTTGTTTATGGTAAAATATAGAATGTTGATTTTCGTACTTTAAAAATAAGGTGGTAATATTAATGCAGAAGGTTGAAATATATACTGACGGTGCCTGTTCCGGCAACCCCGGGCCAGGTGGGTACGGTGTTGTAATGATTTACGGGGAACATTTAAAAGAAATGTCCGGGGCCTACACCAACACTACAAATAATCGCATGGAAATTATGGCTGTAATCAAGGCCCTTGAAGCGTTAAAACGTCCCTGCCGGGTGACCTTATATACTGACAGCCAATATGTGGTAAACGCCATGACAAAGGGTTGGGTAGAAAAATGGCAAAAAAACAATTGGATGCGCAATAAAACAGAGCGGGCTAAAAATGTTGACTTATGGATTAGGCTGTTGGAGCTGGTGGCTGAACACCAGGTAAAGTGGGTGTGGGTAAAGGGCCACGCTGATAATAAGTTTAACAACCGGTGTGATGAACTGGCTGTGAAGGCAATTAAAGAAAAGACGCCGCTGGAAGATAGGCCACAGTAACAATTTTGAAAATAACAGCTTATATGGTTTATGAAAGAGTCAAAAGGGAACGGTTAAAAAGACCGTTCCCCATTTAATTACCAGGTGCCGCTCAAAATATGATAGCCCAAGTAACCCACCACAATAACACCGATGACGTGCACTACCCAAAAGCCTGTGTTTGGGTAAGCCCAGGTGGTGCCTGCCAAGGGGCTTTCTGCCCTTCTGTCATCCATATGGTAACCCCTCCTCTTTAATTGTTTAGCATTATGTTGCCCAAGGGGGTTAATTAGAATGTACAGTTAACCGCTAACCGCCGATAAATTAGGCAGCTTTTTTATTAACCGCCGGCAGTTGAATTAGAACCACACTGGCCAGCACCATTAGTACACCGACAAACTGCGGCCAGGTGAGATACTCTTGAAATAGCAGTGCTGCCAATAAAACAGCCACCACCGGCTCCACCGTGGCTACAATGGATGCTTTGCTGGTCTCCACATATTTCAGTCCCGCTGTGTATAAGGCATAGGCCAGTACGGTGGGTATCAGGGCTATTAGGAGCAAAAAAGTAAGCGTTGTGCTGTCCAGCAACATTGATACAGTTTCCCAGGGCCTGCCCACAATTGAGATAAAAAAGGTACCAAAGAGAAATGAATAAAATACAGTGGTCCAAGATGAATATGCGCGTAGTGCTTTTTTGCCAAAAATACTGTATAATCCGTAGGTAAGTCCGGCGCACAGGCCCACTAATATACCAACAAAATTTAGCTTTAAATTAGCCGGATTATAGGCCTCTACAACCAGTGCACAACCCGCCAAAGTAAGTACCAGGGCCACCGCTTTTTGTAAGGTAATTGGTTCTTTAAAGGTAAAACGAGAGATAATTGTTACAAATACCGGTGCGGTATACAGCAGTATCACTGCAGTTACAATGGTGGTTAACCGGATAGCACCTATATATGCCATGTTAAACAAACAAACGGAGATTAGACCCATCAAGGCAAAGAGCGGCAGGTCTTTTTTGTGTACTGTGAAGGCGGTGCGTTTAAAGATTAGTAAATACAATCCTATTATGATCATGCTTAATAACACACGGTAATTTGCCACCGTGAAAGATGACAAACCCTGTTCAAAGAGAAAGTTGCTCAGGGCTCCCACGGAACCCCAGCAGGCAGCACCCATGGCCACCAAAATATAACCTTTTTTCATATTTAACCTCCGCAATATAAAAGATCAACAGTATTTTTAATCTTATCATTTTATTCAGGTATTTTCTATAGCTTCTAATGGGCAGAAGGGGTGGTAGTGTTAATGAAGGGAAAAATTCTGGTCAGCGCCTGCCTGGCAGGCCAAAACTGCAGATATGACGGTGGTAACAATCTGGATCTTTGTATAGCTAAAATGGTGGAAGAGGGCAGGGCCATTCCTGTTTGTCCGGAGGAAATGGGCGGACTGCCTACCCCGCGCCTACCCTGTGAAATAAAAGGCGGTGACGGCCGTGATGTTATTGCCGGGGATGCAGCGGTATGGAATAACAGGGGTAAAAATGTTACCGGGCAATTTGTTGCCGGTGCAAAGGAAATATTAAAAATTGCCCGGCAAGAGGGTGTTAAGGCTGCCATATTGAAAGAGCGCAGCCCCTCCTGCGGTGTATTGAATATATATGACGGCACCTTTAGGGGCGTTAAAATACCGGGGCAAGGTGTATTGGCAGCGCTGCTGGCCCAGGAGGGTATTAAAATATACTCTGAAGAGAACTACTCCGAACTGCTGCGGTAATCGGCCGGCCACTTTCTTGGGCCGGACTATGGGGGTATTATAATGATTGTTGTTAGTTTTTTACTAATTATCTTTGGCATCGCCCTTTTTATGGTATCTGTGGTTGGCGCTGTCTATCGTCTGGTAAATTACGGGGGCTGGCCTAAGAACGATGCAATTTATAAGCGCTGGTTAAAATTGGCGGCGGCGGGAATTGTCATGGGCCTTTTGGGCCAGCTGTTAGTTTGGGCATTTTTATAGCAGCCTGAATAAAAAAACAGCCCGGGATCGATAACTTCATCAATCGTCGGACTGTATATTAATGTTAGTAATATTTTACATACATAAAGAAAGAAAATCAATAAATGAGAGAGATAAAGATAATTTTCACGTTCTCAATAAAAAATATCCCCCTATACCTATCTGCCAAACAGGTATATAATTGTAAAGTGGGGTGATATCATGATATTAGTGACCGGTGCCACTGGTTACCTGGGTCGCCATGTGGTAGATGCCTTGTATAAGGCCGGACTGAAGGTGAGATGCCTGGTTCGGGATACAAAAGATGTCAATTTGCCAGAGGTGGAACTGGTAAGGGGAGATATTAACGACCCGGTATCGCTGGCCGTTGCTTGCACCGGAGTGGATATCGTTATACACTTGGTAGCCATCATTCGCGAAAAAAAGGGTTTAACCTTTCAAGATATAAATATTAAAGGCACAGAGAACATTTTAAATTCAGCCAAGGAATGCGGTGTAAAGCATTTTATACATGTCAGTGCATTGGGAGCAAGTACCACCAAACCAAAACTTAAATATATTTATTCAAAGGGTGTAGCAGAAGTAAAGGTTACAAATAGCGGCCTAAAGTATACTATTTTGCGGCCCTCGGTGATTTTTGGACCTGGCTTTGGTTTTGTTGATCGGCTGTTGCAGGCAATTCGTATGACCCCTACGGTGGTGGCCCTTCCCGGGGATGGGTCTGCAAAGTTTCAACCCATTTATGTTAAAGATGTTGCCAAATGTATACTGGAGGTGGCTGGGCAGCCTAATCAATATATTAACAAGTGTATTGATCTAGGGGGGCCGGAGCATTTAACCTATGAGCAAATGCTGGATACGGTGATGGAAATTACCGACAGTAAGAAGACCAAGGTTCCTGTACCCATGGTGTTGGCCCGTTTGGCGGCGGCAGTGATGCAGCGGTTTATGTCAGACCCACCGGTGACTACGGGGGAATTGGCCTTATTGTCGGTGAACAATACCACCGATATTAACGCCGTGAAAAAGCATTTTGGCTTTGAACCGTTAAGATTAGCCGAAGGGCTGGAATATCTTCGTTATAAAGTTAAAAACCAAGATAAAGATGAAGGGGCTAAATAGGCTCCTTTTTTTGCACTATACAGGCATATTTTTTAGGATTTTTATGGCAATTTACTAATTAATTGTTACAAAAACATTTGCCTTTACGTCTATAAGGTAACAACACAAAAAGCTGGAGGAAACTATGGAGTGTTTAACTGAGCGAGTGCACCCTGATACTGAGCTTTCCTTTGAAGAACTATATAATAACAACTTTGCCGCCGTTAACCGCTACCTGCGCTATCGGCTGGTCAATCTTTGGGATGCCGATGACTTAACGGCGGTGGTGTTTATGAAAGCGCTGGAGAAGTTTCATACCTATCGGGGTCAGAGTTCCTTTTCATCCTGGCTCTTTCGCATTGCACACAACGTTTATGTGGATCATGTGCGAGGTAGTCGTGAGCTGGTAACAACAGATGAGAGTTTGCATCAGCAACAGGCCCGGGAGGGAAATCCCGAAGAAGAAGTATTGTTGGGAGAAGAGGTACAAGAACTGCGCAATTTACTTGAAACGCTACCATGGGAATACCGAGATGTCATGGCCCTGCGCTACGCCGGTGAACTGCGATTTGCTCAAATTGCAGAGGTGCTTGGTAAAACAGAATCGGCGGTGAGAATGATTCACCATCGGGCTATTAAAATGCTGCGGCGACATTATAAAATTGGTTAGAGGGGCGAGACCAAATGAATAAAAACGATAAAGGCCGGCAAGGGGAGGGTAAGGTGCTACCCATGGACCAGTACCGCCGCCCTGCCGACAAAGATAAAAGTACAGAAAAACAGTCGGTATCCCAACTTTTAGAGCATATGCGTAAAGTAAGAAAGGCAGTGCCGGTAAACTATCAACTGCAAGAAGAACTGAGAAAAAAGATAAGGGAATACCGGCCTGACACCGCTGCTGCCAAGGGTACTTTAATAGAAAGGGAGCAGGTGCAAAGCAGGTTTAAAGTTCCTTTGGCCCTTGCTTTAGCCTTGCTGCTCTTGCTGACAATAATAGCAGTGGTGTGGCAAAGGACTGCCGTGGCCGATCTGCAGCCGGTGGGCAGCCCTAGGGAAGTGATTCATTTCTGGAATGCAGACACCAACATGTCCTTTACTCTTTCACCAAAGGGTGACCTGTTGGTGGCCCGCCATGGACAAATTCTCTTTGCCGATGCCCAGAATGCCCAAAATGCTCGGTACAGGGTCTTGACCTTATCGCCTCAGTGGATATATCATTCCCCGGCTTTTTCGCCGGACGGCCGCCAGGTGGCCATAGTAAGGCAGTCTGAGGGGGGGCGGCCACAGCTTGGTGTCGTTACCTTTGAGGGGCTTAACAACACAGAAACCGATACATTAAGCGAGGTTTTCCAGCCACTGGCGGTGGGTGACTTCGGTATGCAGCTGACCGATCTCAGCTGGTCCCCGGGGGCAGAAAGGCTATCCTATACGGTGGTGGATGAAGGGGGCAATTCTGCGGTATGGTTAGTTGATATGGAGGGCAACACCCAAATGGTGACCGGGGGCAAAAGGGCTGATTGGTCCCCTGACGGGACAAAATTAGTGCTGCAGCGCCCAAGTGCAGATGATAATGATAATTTAGTTTTAGTTGATGTTAACGATGGTACCGAAGTGGTGTTAGGTCAAGGGGAACAACCTGTCTGGTCCGGTAACGGCTACCTGGCCTTTGTTAGCACCAGGCAGCAAGAAAAGGTGCTCACCTTTATGCCCGATGGTTCGCCACAATTTACGGTGCACCAACGGGTAGGCGAAATACGATCAGTTTATGCCGGTGCCGATGGCAGCGGTATTGTAAAAAGGTTAAAACAAAATGAAAACTGGCTGGCCATGAGCACCTTACTGGTGAGCCCCCAGGGCGGTGACAGAAATAAAGAAATAGAGTGGCTTAAGCAAATGGAACTACAAGGCATAAGGGAGCCAAAGGTGCTGCTGCTGGATGTGGTTGACAGTTGTCATAACCCGGCATTTAACTCCGAGGGTAATATGTTATTTTTTACCCGCCAAGATGGGCTGGGGGCAGTGGTAATGACAGTTGATTTGGAAAAACGGCTGATCAATCGAGGGGAGAAATAATGATGGGTATAAAAAGAATAATAATTATATGCCTGACTGTGTTGATGCTTGCGCTTCCTGCCACAGCTTTTGGTGCGGAAACCATAATTCAAGTGAGACCGGGTCTTAACGGAGTATATAAAATGGATCAACCGGTGAATTTAAACATCAGCATTGCCAATAACGGCCCTGCCATTGAAGACGGTTATTTGGTGGTTGCAGAAAAAAGGGCTTTTGCAGGGGAAGAAAGCCACCGACAGGTGATGTACCGGCAGGCCGTGCAGGTACCGGCTTATCAGCGCATAGATACTTCTATTGTCATACCCTGGGAGATGATAAGTGGGCAAGCTATAGTTGCTCTTTATGCCAACGGGGAGGAAGTAGCCAGTGATCTTGTTCAGGGTATGTCGGTGGGTGGCGAGATGGTGGCCGTCACCGTTGGAGAAACCCCCTTGGCCAAGGGTCTGCCTGCTTGGTTAGAAACCAATCGTAAGCACATGCTGACGATGAAATACCTAGATCCCAATGAGGTACCAACCAACCCGCTGGCCCTTTTGGCCGCAGACCTTTTGATGATAGATGAGCAAAATGTGGAATATCTTTCGGCCGAGCAGGTAGAAACCATTCGCCACTGGGTGGCACTGGGCGGCACCTTGATTTTGCCAAAGGGGGCAGGTGCCCGAGAGGGTCAGCCCTTTGCTGACATCAGCCCGGTGCTGGTAACCGGCGATACCACCCTGGCCGGCCACTTAAACGGTTTGCGAAAAAGCACCGATGCCATACCGGCGGCGGTGGGTATGTTAGAGAAAGGTAGAAGCAAAGTAATATATGACGACATTCCCCTGGTGGCTATTAACGACCTTGGCCGGGGCCGGGTAATATACAGTGCGCTGGGATTTGAACATATTGAAGCCCAAGACACCGGCTTGTGGGAAGAAATTTTCGACGAAGAATACTTTAATTATAGTGTTGCCCATAGGGGTGATATGCTGCACGCCAGTGCAAAACTGCCCCAACTGGAAATGCCGTCAATACAGCTGATGATAGGTGTGTGGGGCGTCTATATGCTGGTGGTGGCCCCCGGCTTATACTGGATACTAAGGCGGAGCAACCGCCGTGGCTTGGCATGGTTTTGTATTCCTGCAATAGCAATTATAGTGGCCGGTGTAATGTACTACACTGCGCCTTTCCACAAACTTAAGGCTCCCTTGGGCAACACCCTGGCGGTGGTGGAGGTTTTGGGAGAAGATGTGGCAGAAATTAGAGCCGATGGCACCTATGTATCGCCCCGGGGCGAAAACTTGCTGTTAACAGACAAGGGTCTGGGTTTGGTGGTGCCTAATGTCAGATATGCGGGTTTTAACATAAGGCCCCCAGTGGTTGAAAATACAGGGGATGGTCAACTGGTTAATTTTACAGACATAGATTTTTGGTCGGCGCGTCAGGCGTCAACTTATAAGGTGGCCAATGATTTTGGCACTATAATCAGTGAGCTGGAACTGAAAGATAATAAAATTAGCGGCAAACTATACAACAACACCAATACAGACCTAGAAGACTGCATAATGGTGATTGGCGAAAGCGTTATTGAGCTTGGTAATTTAAAGATGGGTGAAGAAATAACAGTGGACAGTGATTTACTGAACACCAGACTTTTCTCCTGGGAGTGGGATTTGAGAGAAAATTTCCCGGCCGATGTTATAATGGATCATTATACCAGGGAGGCCCATTATAGATTTGGTTATTATCAACCCGGTTTTGCAGGGGCACAGCTTATTGGCTACACCGAGAGCCTGGACGGATTAATGGAGATAGAAAACGGTGATAACTACCTAACTGCTGCGGTGCTACAGAAACTACCGCTGACTTTTCCGGAGTCAGGCAAAATAAGTCTGCCGCCGGGCATTATTCCGCTGCAGATAGTTGATTTTTCCGGACCAATGCACCACACTCCCGACGGCAGATACATGACAGAAGGCGGCGACATCACCATCGAATACAACCTGCGCCTACCTTCACAATACGGCAACATTGATGTAACCTCGGTAAAATTATCAAACCTGAATGAATATGTGGGCCATAAAATAAGCGTCTATAACTGGAAAGAAAATCAATGGGAAGAGTTGTCACCCCCACAGGTGTCGCTGGAAGGTGATGACCTGAAGCGATATTTATCTGAACACCGGCGGATGCAGTTTAGAATTACCCATTTAGAAAGAAGCAGCCCGGTCCCCATATTACTACCCGGGCTGGCGGTGGAAGGGGTGGTAGAATGATTGAGATAAGAGATTTAAATAAGAGTTTTGGCAAAACTGTGGCCTTAAAAAATTTTAGTGTCACCATCCCCCGGGGCCAAGTATACGGCCTTATTGGCCCCAACGGCGCCGGTAAAACCACCGCCATGAGCATATTGGCAACGCTCTTACCTGCGGACAGCGGCTTGGCAATGGTAAACGGTATTGAAGTAACAGCAAAACCCCAAGAGGTGCGAAAATTAATTGGCTATATGCCAGACTTTTTTGGAGTATATGACGGGCTGACCGCCGGTGAGTACCTGAGCTTCTTTGCTTCAGCCTATCAGATTCCCCAAAATAAACATGATAAATTGGCTGAAGAACTGCTAGAGTTAGTAAACTTGGGCGATAAAGTAGATAGTTATGTGGATAATTTATCCCGGGGAATGAAACAGCGGTTGGCACTGGCCCGCTGCCTGGTACATGACCCCCAGGTACTCATCCTTGATGAACCGGCCTCGGGCTTAGACCCCAGGGCCAGGGCTGAGGTAAAAGAAATTGTGCGTCACCTTAAGGCCATGGGCAAAACAGTGTTAATTAGCTCGCACATTTTACCGGAACTGGCGGAAATATGCGACCGGGTGGGCATAATGGAAAACGGCCAACTAATTGCCGATGGGCCGGTTACAGATATTACTGCCGGGGACAAGAGCACCAGGATGATTAATGTAGAAGTGGCAGACCGCCTGCCCGAACTAATTGACTACCTGGGTCAGTACCCGGGTGTACTGCGGGTGGAGGATGTAAACAACTGTGCCCGGGTGGTATTTAATGACGGGCGTCACGCCCAAGGGGTGCTGCTCAAAGAACTTGTTGCCCAGGGCTATCATGTGTTGCAGTTTGCAGAACACAGGGCAAATTTAGAAGATGCCTTTATGGCGGTGACCGGGGAGGTGCAAAAACAATGATTATTTCCAATCCGGTGTTGCTAAAGGAATTGCGCCAGCGCTTTCGCACCATTAAAACTCCGGCAATAATCTTCCTTTATTTATTGGTAATCGGCAGCTTTACATTGGGAATTATATACTTAAACGACCTACACAGCGGCCATGTCTTTGACCCTTACCACAGTAAGGAAATATTTATCATCTTAAGTGTTTCGCAGCTGATCTTGTTGGGCTTTGTCACTCCGGGACTTACCGCCGGCACCATTAGCGGTGAAAGAGAAAGACAAACGCTAAATGTGCTGCTCACCACCCAACTGAGTCCAATGAGTATAGTGGTGGGTAAAATGATTTCGTCCTGTGCCTTTACCCTGCTGTTGGTGCTGTCTACCTTACCCCTATACAGCATAGTCTTTATATATGGGGGTGTTGCCCCTGCCCAGCTTTTGGGAGTGTTTGGCTTCTACCTGGTAACCATGTTTTTATTTGCTGCCATTGGCATAGCCTGTTCAACATATTTTAAACGTACCGGTATCAGCACCGTAACAGCCTATGGTTTTACCGCTTTTTTAGGCGCAGGCACAGCCTTTTTAGGAGCCTTTATATATGATGTGACCAGAAGAAATGTTTTTCCCCGACCGGAGGATATTCCCCTATCGGTGCAGTTTTTATTTGATATCAACCCGGTGATAATGTTAATTCGGCTGTTGGGCGAAGGACCGCCCTTTGGCAGTGATGTACAATGGGTGTTACCCTATTGGCTGATATATATCATCTTCTATCTGGGAATGGGCCTGCTGCTATTAATATGGAGCGGCCGCATACTAAATCCCCTGCGAAAATCAAATATACAGGGCTTTCGGAATTAAAGCCCTAGCCATATAAATCTAACCGGCCGATAACCTTATCGGCCTTTTTTAATCCAAAAACAGATTACTGATAAATAATTACTAATTATATGCAGGGAATTTTATTGATATGGATAAATTAATAAAAAATGGGTATAAGCATTATAATATAGCTCAAAAGAGGGGGAAGTGTTTTTTGTCGGATAAGAAGGTAATAAACATGGGCGACAGAAGAAGAAAACAAGGCAAGGGGCGCTTACTGAAACATAAGGGGTACCCGCAGCTAAAGAGGCGCCCGGTGCGCAAGGCCGCTGCACCAATTGCCCCCACCGGCCCAATACAGCTGGACGATTTTCAGGTTGAGGCCATTGAGGCGGTGCTGGCCGGCAGGAATGTGCTGGTGGCTGCCCCCACAGGTACCGGCAAAACAATGATTGCCGAAAAACTGGCGGAAAAGGTAATGGGTGAGGGTATGGGGTTAATTTATACCTCGCCCCTAAAAGCATTATCTAACCAGAAATTTTCTGATTTTAAAGAAATGTTTGGAGATAAGCGGGTTGGTCTGGTTACAGGTGATATCACCATTAATGGGGATGCGCCTCTTACCGTGATGACCACAGAAATCTTTCGCAACAAATGCTTTGAGGACCTAGAAGATTTACATAACATTGCATATGTGGTATTTGATGAAATTCACTACTTAGATGACCCCCACCGTGGAACTGCTTGGGAAGAATCAATATTGTTTGCCCCGCCGCACATTAATATTTTAGGCTTATCGGCCACTGTACCCAACGTCAAAGAAGTGGCCACCTGGATTGCCGAGGTGCGCAATACCGATGTGCTGGTGGTTGAAGAAAGGGAGCGGGCAGTACCCCTGGAAATAAACTGGGTTTCACCGGATAATTACATCTTAAATGAATCCCAAGCCAAGCGTCGGGTTAAAAAACTAATAGAAAAGCGGAAAGAGGAAATACAGCAGTTAAGAACCAGGGGCAGAAAGAAATACTACAGGTAGGATTTAAATACATAAATTCAACGGGAGGGTACATATGGTACGGGCGTTACAAGACCCATCTGAAGTAATTGACTTGATACAGGATAAGTTACCGGCCCTTTTTTTTGTTTTTGGGCGGGCAAAATGTGAAGAATTAGCCATTGAATTAAGCAGGCAGTGGGATTTTTTATATGCCGACGAGAAAGAAAAGGTGCAGCAAATAATAGCAAGTGCCGAAGCTGATCACCCTGACATGTTTGTGCACCGGGACCGGGCAATACTAAAAAAACTCCTGCTACAGGGTATTGGTTACCACCATGCCGGTCTTTCGCCGGCCTTAAAGCGTATTGTGGAGCGTTTATATGAGAGCCGTTTAATTTGGGTATTGTTTTGCACTGAGACTTTTGCTGCTGGGGTTAACTTTCCTGCTGCCAGTGCTGTTTTTGAATCTTGCCGAAAATGGGATGGACGGGAATTCCGCTCGCTTTTAAACAGGGAGTTTTTTCAAATGGCCGGTCGGGCCGGGCGCCGTGGTTTTGATGAACAGGGTTATGTATATATCCAAATCAGTGAAGACCATCCCGAAGAAACGGGTTTTTTTAAAGAAAGCGGTGTAGAAATGGTACATGGTCGGCTTACCGTTTCTGCCAACACTGTTTTAAGTTTGTTAATGTGGAAGACCGATGAAGAAATAGAACACTTCTTAAAAAGCAATTTTTCTGCCTTTCAAAAGAGACGCCGCTTAAAAGATGTGACCGATAAAATTATGAAAATAAATAATACCATTAGGGAAATGAGTGCTTATTATTGTGAAGAAAGGGACAGCACCTCTTGCCCCTTGCTGCACAAAAAATTAAAAAGGGAAATGCACCGGCTAAAAAGTCGCAAATACCGGCAGCGCCCAGGCTCCCAGACAAGAATAAAGGAAATACAAAGATTACTCAAATCACTGGCTAAAAAGAAGTGCCAACAGGACAGGTGCTTTGAGGCCACCGCAGTTATACGGGAAATGAACAGCAAACTGGATATGCTGCAGTTAAAGAAAAAACAACTGGGTATAGAAGCCCGCCAATACACAGTGGACTTTCAAAAAATGCGCCGGTTGTTAGAACGGCTGGGGTACATAAAAGGACGGGAACTTTTGCCCCGGGGTAAATTTGCGCTGCATTTGCACATCCAAGAAATATTCGTAACCGAGCTGGTTTTTTCAGGTTTAATTGATGAAATGCCTGCCGATGTGGTGGCGGGGGTATTGGCCGGTGTTGACTATGTTCCCGGCAGGCGCGAATATGTGCAAGTTCCACCTTACGACTTTGATGCTGTAAACCAACTGCGGGCAGAATTAATGGAAATGGGCGTACCTCAGGAATATATGGTGTGGTCACCGGTTCCGGGTTATCTGGCCCATGCCTGGTACAACGGAAAAGATTTTGACCATCTGCTGGAAAACAGTAGCTTACAAGAGGGCGACCTGGTATCTATAATTAGACGAACAATTGACCTATTGCGACAATTAGAAAAAGCTGCGGAGGGAAACCTATCATTGCAGGAGAAAATTCGCGGCATTAGAAGAACCCTTGATCGAGACCAAGTGGCTGTGTTATTCTAAGGAGGTTGTTTAATATGTATTTTGAGAAGGCCGGCAAGGACAATACCGAACAAACGGTGGCGGCGGTGGTGGAATATGCCCAAAAACATAATATTAAACATGTGGTGGTAGCCTCTAAAACCGGGGATACCGCTGAAAAATTGTCAGGCCATCAATTTAAAGTAATATGCGTTACTTACCATGTGGGCTTTTATGGGCCGGGCCAGGGATCATTAACACCTGAAAGACGCAAACAATTAGAAGACAAAGGTATTTCAGTGCTTACCACCACCCACCTGATGGCTGGGCTTGACCGGGCCTGTCGCTTTAAGTTTAGCGGGGTGTACCCGGCAGAAATTATTGCCAGCGCACTGCGTATGTTTGGCCAGGGCACAAAGGTATGTATTGAGGTGGCAAGCATGGCACTGGATGCAGGGTTAATTCCCTATGGTGAAGATGTGGTGGCGGTGGCCGGCACCGGCGATGGCGCTGATACTGCACTTTTGTTAACCCCCGCCCATTCCAATTATTTTTTTGATACTAAAGTAAGGGAAATAATATGTAAGCCCAGGGATTTTGAACACCACTAAAAAAATAAAACATAAAGATATTATTGAAGGATTTTAATTCCAGCTGGTAGAATAATTTAATAAATAAGTTTACGGGTGAGGACCAAATGCCGGCAAGCAATGATAAAGATATGTCTCTAAAAATAGAGCAATTACTAAAAGTAAATAAAAGATTAACTGATTTACATTGGATAGCAGCACAGATTGCGTCGGAACAGGATATTAACAACATGTATAATCAGATAACTAACGGGTTCAGTTATATTACCGGCGTAGACAAATGTGCTTTTTATTCAATTGATGAAAAAGGTAACTTTATTGAACTAATTAACAGCCGCCATAAGGAAGAAACAGACCCCTTTTGGCTGTGTGACGGAGTACAAAAAGTTTTAAAAGAAACATTACAAAAAAGGGTAGCGGTAATTTCCCTAAACCAAAGCTACTGTGGCAGCTGCAGTCACCGATGCAACTTATGTGTGCAAGTATGCTGTCTTTATAGCCGGGGTGGAAGTACCAAAGGTTTACTTGTTGCCTATAACTTAAAAAACGAATCACTCTCCGAGGAATGGATCAGGATATTAGAACTATATGCAATGCAAATGAGCTTGACATTGGAAAATGCCATATTAAACATCAGACTGAGGGAATTGTCAATTACAGACGGCTTAACAGGCCTGCGTAACCACCGGCACTTCATGGAATGTTTAAACTCGGAAGTTGAACGCAGTTTTAAAAGGCAGAGGCCCTTTTGTGTGTTTCTTTTAGATGTGGACGACTTTAAACACTATAATGACAATTATGGCCATCCGGCAGGGGATGAGGTGCTGCAGATATTAGCCTCCATTATGACTGATACAATAGACGAAAATGGCGGCACAGTGTTTAGGTATGGCGGTGAAGAGTTTGCTGTAATTTTACCGCAAAGCACCTTAAAACAGGGTTTTGCCCTTGCAGAAAAATTACGCCAAAACATAGACAATCATAATTTTCCACATAGAGCGATTACTGTTAGCATTGGGGTGTCTGCATACCCGGAAAATGCAAGGGAGGCTAAGCAGCTGCTGAATTGGGCAGATAAGGCACTGTACCAGGCCAAGGCCAAAGGTAAAAACAAGGTACAATATTTATAAATGCGACAGGGGATGTTCACGCTGTCGCATTTATATTATTAATATTTAAAATTCTAATATATCGCCGGTATTATTGATAATTAATTTATCACCGAACACCCTGTAGAGTTCTGCCTGGGTTTTAAAACCGGTGCAATGGTTTACTGCTAGCTTCTGCACCTTGAACTTCTTTAAGGCATCAATGGTTTTGGCCAGTTTATCTGCTGAAGCGCTGTGCAGGTGGGTGCCGCCTACCAAGGCATAGATGTGATTGCTGTTAGTCAGTGCCGCTGCATGGTGTAAGGTATTTACCAGCCCGGCATGGGCACAGCCGGTAATCACCACCGGTCCCTTTGCCGTTACTGCTACCAGTGCCTGGTCATCTAACATGGTATCAGGAATATATTTTTCGTCAGCCTCAATAAAATAACGTTCACCGGTTTTTTCAAATTCGGTTATCCGGGGAATTTCTCCGGTAAGCCAAAGGCCGGGTGTCGGCTGTACCTCCTTTGTGTTTAATTTAAACCTGGCACCGGCACTTGTCAATTCATTTAATGAACAAGGGACACCGCAGCACTGATAGCTGTTGTGGGCCATAGATTTGTATTTTTCCTTAAAGATTTCGGGATGGGCATAGACATCTATTGGCCCTGTTTTACGCAATACACCCAAAAGGCCCCCGGTATGGTCATCGTGACCGTGACTCAGTGCAATGGCATTAAGCTGTTTTAAATCTATGCTCAGTGCCCTGGCATTGGCCACCACTGAAGGGCCCTGACCGGTATCGAAAAGCAAACGGTACCCTTTATAATCTATCAATAGCGATAAACCGTGTTCAGCCAGCAAGCCCCTCTTCACACAGGTGTTCTCTGATAATGTAACTACTCTCAAATCACTCATTTAAATTACCTCCATAATTATTACTTATTTCTATACAGGTAAAATTTTTCCTGCATATGTATTGAAATATTAGGCTAATTGATGCTAAAATATACGCGTGAACATTTAAACAACTATTGAAGTGATAATTTTTTAAGGACAGGGTGATATTACTTGAATGGAAAAGATGATGTATGTAGTGTTTTATGTATCCATCCTGAAAAGGTGGCAAAGTTTAATGACGGCCAAATTCCGGAGATGGGCAAACTTGCAGAACTGTTTAAGGTGCTGGGGGATGAAACAAGAACTAAAATACTTTACATTCTATCCAAAGAAGAAATGTGTGTTTGCGACTTAGCCAGCGTACTAAACGCCACTGTATCCAACGTATCACATCACCTGCGCCTGCTAAGGGGAGCGGCACTGGTGCGGTATCGGAAAGAAGGTAAGGTGGTTTATTACACCTTAGACGACCATCATGTGATCAACCTGATTAAAGAAGGGCTTGAGCACCTGGCTCATAGAGGATAACATTTCAACCGTTGCTCAAATATAAACATGGGAAAGGGGTGCCCTTTTGTCAGATATAAAAACACAAAAATCAGCCTGCCCGGGGGGAGAGAATTGCAGCTGCCGTGAGGCCGTTGTCTCTGATACCTTAATACTTACCGGCTTGGACTGTGCTGACTGTGCCGCTAAATTGGATAAATCAATTGCCGCTTTAGATGGTGTTGTACGATCGGCAGTTAACTTTACCACCGCTAAATTAAGGGTGGACTACCGGCCCGGTAAATTGCACCGGGGTGACCTGGTTAGGCATATTGAAAAACTGGGATACGGCGTGGCAAAGCCAAAGAGCGATGGGTCAGAAAGGGAAGATCTGCTACGGTTAACGGGGTTGGACTGTGCCGATTGTGCTGCCAAACTGCAAAAAGCGGTGGAGAAAATGCCCGGTGTACAGGAGGCCGCAGTAAATTTTGGGGCCGGCACCTTAAAAATTAAGCATACCGGTGATATAGACGGCATTATTAACAGTATCAGGCAGATGGGTTATGGCGCCGTTGCCGATGGCCTGCAGCATAGTGTTCCGGCCGCCTTCTGGATACAAAACCGGCGGGTGCTGACAACTTTAATTTCAGGCTTGTTTGTGATGGCCGGTTTTTTAACACTTTGGCTGGATGCACCACAAAATTATTCCATTGTCCTTTTTAGCTTAGCAATAGTTGCAGGCGGTTACTACCCGGCCAGGGCAGGACTTTATTCCTTAAGCCGGGGTTTCAGCATGGATATGAATGTGCTGATGATAATTGCGGTGCTCGGTGCCGTAGGAATTGGTCAATGGGAAGAGGCGGCCACCGTGATATTTTTATTTTCACTTGGCAACGCCCTGGAAACTTACAGCATGGAAAAGACCCGCAATTCTATTCGGGGATTGATGCAGCTTGCTCCGGAGACGGCGCTGGTAAAGCGAGAGGGTAAGGAGACGGTGCTGCCGGTATCGGAAGTGGAGGTGGGTGATCTTGTCATAGTTCGTCCCGGTGAGCGATTACCGGTAGACGGCAAAATAATTTGTGGTCAAACTGCCATCAATCAAGCACCCATTACCGGGGAGTCAATGCCGGTGGACAAATCCCCAGGAGACGAAGTGTTCGCCGGTACAATAAACGGCAACGGTTCCATTGAGGTACAGGTGACAAAACTTGTAAGGGATACCACACTGGCCCGCATTATTAATATGGTGGAAGAGGCCCAGGAGCAAAAGGCACCTTCCCAGAGGTTTGTAGATATATTTGCCCGTTATTATACACCGGTTGTAATAACACTGGCTGTATTGGTGGCAGCTGTACCTCCTTTACTTTTTGCGGAACCGTTTTCACCTTGGTTTTATAAAGCCCTCACCTTGCTGGTGGTTTCTTGCCCTTGTGCCTTGGTAATTTCTACGCCGGTTTCAGTGGTGTCGGCAATCGGCAATGCCGCCAGGCATGGTGTGCTGATCAAGGGTGGGGCCTATTTAGAACAGGCGGGAGCCATTAAGGCAGTGGCCTTTGATAAAACAGGTACCCTTACCCTGGGTCGACCGGAAGTAACTGATGTGATAGCAATGCCGGGCAACAGTAAAGAAGAAGTACTTGGCATAGCCGCTGCGGTTGAAGTGCGCTCAGAACACCCATTGGCCGAGGCAGTGCTGCGGCAGGCTAAGAAAGCAAACGTAAATTATTCCATCGGAGAGCACTTTGTAGCCTTGGTGGGTAAGGGTGCAAAGGCAAAGGTGGAGGGGCAAAATTACTATGTGGGCAACCCAATGCTATTTGGCAAAGATTTAAAACATGATTTGCAGCAGGTAAAAGAAACCATGGAACAACTGCAGGCAGAGGGTAAGACAGCAGTGTTGGTGGGCTGCAAGTCAAATATTTTAGGAATCATTGCAGTGGCTGACAGGGTGAGGGAGAGTAGTTCTGAGGCAATAAAGCAATTAAAAGACCTTGGTGTGCAGCCCATTATGCTCACCGGAGATAACCGGGGAACCGCCGAGGCAATCGCCAAAAGTGTGGGCATAGATGAACTTAAGGCTAATTTACTGCCCCAAGATAAGGTGAGGGCCATCAAAGGGTTACAGCAAAGACACCGGCGAGTGGCCATGGTGGGTGACGGTGTTAACGATGCACCGGCCTTGGCCACTGCTAACCTGGGCATTGCCATGGGAGGAACCGGCACCGATGTTGCTTTAGAGACATCAGACATAGCATTAATGTCTGACGACCCTACCAGGGTGGCCTACTTAATTAAATTAAGTAAAGGTGCCCGGGGAATAATTAAGCAAAATATTGCCTTTTCGCTGCTTGTAAAACTGGCGGCGGTGACCCTGGTATTTCCGGGGATACTCAACCTGTGGATGGCGATAATGGCAGATACCGGCGCTGCCCTGCTGGTTATTTTAAACGGCATGAGATTGTTGAGAGTTAAACCATAAATAAAACCGGAGGGAATAACATAAACCCTCCGGTTTTTCTATTAATGCATACCGCCATTAGCGTCGGAAATCATTACATAATCTTCGGAGATCCGCTGGTCATTGGGACAATTTTTAAAGCTTAAAATGTATTTTTTTGCAGTAAGGGAGTTAGGAGAATCAACATCTTTTAAACAATAGAGGGTAAAAAGAATTTTGTGTGGAGAGCTTGTTTCAGTGCGTTCTATTACTTGCCAGTTAAATGCGCAGGCGTTGCGAACAACTAATGTGCGGCCTAAACCTTTATATTGAAAACCTATATCTAGCAACTTATTTTTGTTATTTTCAAATTCCAGCACAGAAACTGCCTTTACAGGTTTAAAATCTTCATCGGTGACAGCTTTATCTGCTATGGCGAGATAAACCCTTTTTTCAGAACCCAGTACTTGAATCCATGTTAATCTTGCTTTTAATTCATTCACTGCCTCTTGATCAAAATAACTGGTGTGCATGGCAATCTCCTCCAATACTTATTTTTTAATACATTCGACATAACTGTGCATTTCCCTTGTGAAAGGCGAAACTTTTTCATTGTGTTCACCGTTCTGTTATAATACTGTTTATGCCATTGTTTCCAATATAATGATTATTATAACTGGAATTGTGGCAAAACATACCAGAAGAAATACTATTGCATTTTATTGAAAATGAGAGTATAATTTGTTATTGTGGCTTACTTGTTCACATGCTATTGTCCGGTTTACAAGATAGTTGACATTTTCAACTTACCTAGTTATAATAATCTTTGCAACCATATACATCGGGACGTGGCGCAGTTTGGCTAGCGTGCTACCTTGGGGTGGTAGAGGTCGCAGGTTCAAGTCCTGTCGTCCCGACCAAGTAAAACAAGGCTTTGCCAGTTGGCAAAGCCTTGTTTTTTTAGAGTAATGCAACCATATCCTTCCAACCTTCATAAATCATAACCATGGCAAAGGTGTCTAACTCACAATATTTTAATAAGGCTTTCTCCAATTCGGTTCGCTCATAATCAGACATGTCTTCAAATTGCATTCGGATATAGGCTGTTAAAGCTGCACCGCCATCCTTCACCACATCATCGTCGCATAACAACTCAAAATCCTTATCTGTTATATCCTGAAACATTTTTGGTAATAGGTTGTAGGGATCGACAACAGAGCCATTTTTATACTCTACCCATTTCCAATCCTTATAATTATGGCTGGGAATGTGGCCCTCCTGGCCATAGATCGGCTGGCTGTATTTTTCTTGTAGGTATTGCGAACTGTTTAAGATCGCCGGCAATACTTTTTTTATAGAGTTTGAGCCCTTCATTGCCGGATCATAATAATAGCGCTTAACCAATTTAAGCATATCCTTCATATTGCGTGAACCTTCCCACTGTTCAGGGCTGCTTTTTACTGACTTGGTAATGGAACGGATAAATTGACACAGCTCATCCCTATCAGGAATGTCATTGGGATCCGTCTTCAATTGGTTATAGATTATGTTTAAGTAGGTATTCTCATGATCCCCATATCGAAAGATATCTCCTTGGTCTTGTTCCAATTCATATTTTAGCTTTCTTATAAAATCGTAATTGGGGAAAACCCCTGGGTCAGTATTTAGATATTGTCCCCGATGTTCAATGCGCCCGTCTTCATATACTACATGGTGGGAAAACTGAAAGGCGATTCCCTCATAGGGGTGCCTGCCTTTGTTAAAAGGAATTGGCACCATTGCAGTTTCAAAATCTATGAAATGCAGCGGGTAGACCCATGAATCCATTTCCCGCTTCATATTCACCAAATCAATCCAATGGGATGAGTCTTTGTTTTTTGCCTTCTGAACTTGTAACCATTGACGTTGGCTGGTGGAAATACCAGGCTGACCATCGCTTTTGGGGAGAATGTCATTTTCATGAAGAGCCGCTAGTTTAATTCGACCCTTTTGAATTAACTGATCTTTTTTACGGAAGTTCCAGATATCCAGTACGGTGGATTCTAAAAAATCATCGTCGGTCCACTGAAGGCTTTCTTTCCAGCACTCGTGGAAGCCACTTTTTAGTCCGGCGGCTCTCTCTTGATCAGTGGCCTTATATTCGCAGTTGGCACATTTTGAAGAGGGGAATACTGAAATCTTTTGATCATTCCCATAGTGTTCTGCCAAATGATTAACGTATTCAATAAAAGTGCCGCTAAAAAGGTCATTCTCAAATTTTGTCCGGTAAACCAGTTCGCAGCACCCGTCGACGTTTACCTTGGTAAGTATAGGGGTTGCCAAATCTTCCTCTGACAAGCCTTGGGACACAAGGATACTCTTTCTTCCATTTTTGTTTTTGGTAATTCTAAATTTCTGATTTAATCCGTCAGTGGGGCACAGGGCCCCTTTATCCGCCATCATTAAAAAGGCATTGAGGCTGCAAGCCGGAAAGGCATTGTTAATTACATACTTTTGAAAGGCCACGTCCTGTAGGTATAACTGCCACTCCGATCTAATTGCAGTCTGCTTTTTATTTAAAAAAGCGCTTTCGTCACTGCCATTAAAGGACTTTGCCTTGACCTCAATCAGTGCCAAATGATTATTGTTTTTTACCAGAATATCTGCCCGTATAAAAAAACTGCGAAACCGGACAGCGGCCTCATAAATAATTACCCGCTCTTTTTGTAAAAGCTGGTTTGTTTGCTTCAGGGCATCATCATAATCCATTGAGTCAACTTGATATCCTCCTGGGAAATATTGTTTAGCCAACTCGCCCACCTGATATCCCCCATCCGCTAGGGCCAGCAGAAAGGGGTCTTCAATACTTCGATTGGGGTATTCCGGCTTACCGTGGTAAAATAATTTAGTCGGACATTTTAATGCCAATTGAAGATGGGATTTGGTGAAGTATCTTGGTGGCATTTAATCACTCCCTAGCAGAATTATCGAAACCCTTAAAGTGAACTAAATATTTTCCATTTCGACGCTGCAAGGTAATTTCCCTGTATTTATAAATATTGGTGGCAAGGGACAGGCTCTTTTGCTTAACAATTGATTAGAAGAAAGGGGGTATAGTTTAAACAGCCCCTATTTGCCGGGCCTTCAGTGTTTATATTTCTAGAGGGCGGGGATTTTACAAACAAGGGAGGTCATCAAGTGGGTAGAAACAAAGCTGAAGTAACGGCTAAAAAAACATCGAAACAGGATAATATGGGCAGAGATAATTAATTTACGAAAGCCGGAAATTAGTTATAAATAAAAAACACTACTGCTGCCTTAAAGCAAGGGCATATCTAGATTAATACACACATGAAAGAGGGCTGTCCCGTCGGATTAGCCTCTTTTTAATACATAAAGCATAAAAACTATGCTATAATTCAGACAGCATTAATAATTAAGGAGGTTAATACATGTTTAGGGTACAAGATTCTCCGGGCTTACAAGAATAACTGGCTAACCCTGCCAAAAATATTCGACGCACTTCAGACCGCAGCTATCCGATGGGCTCCTATAGCCATTATCACTGCCTCTGTGGGCATGCTTGTTGGATCCCTTCAATTAAGTGGCTTAGGTATAAAATTTTCAAGTTTCATTTTGGATATTAGTGGTGGGGATTTACTGCTTACCCTTTTGGTGGTGGGGCTGGCTAGCTTTATTCTGGGTATGGGGCTTGATTCCATTCCGGTTTACATGACACTGGCTGTTCTTACCGGACCGGCCTTGGTTCAGTTAGGGCTAGAACCCATAACAGCTCACCTTTTTATCATCTTCTTTGGCTTGGCTTCATTTTTTACACCCCCTGTTTGTCTGGCTACATTTGTTGTAGGATACAAATAAAGTTCTTCTGAACCATTTAAAGTTCTTCCGAAGTAAATAAAGTTCTTCAGAAACCACTCCTGTCAAAGGGGTGGTTTTTTCCATTTTTACAGTCATGGGTAAGGGTTATAAGGGAAAGAAAACAGGAGTGAAAAGGCGGGCAGAAAACAGGAAGAATACCAGGGCCAAGGATTAAGGAGTATGAGAAAACTCCTGAAACAGTTGATAATACTGGGTTTAAAGCAGGGAAAGAGACAGGGGTTAAGACAGGGGTTAATGTTCAAGTGAGAAAGGGGAAAAGAGGAAAAAGGAAAAAAGGGGGAGAAAAGGGGAGGAGAAAAATTGATTTTTTAAATATAAAATTGGAAATTTTGAGGGCAGTTTCAGAAGAACTTTATTATCCTAAGCTGTCTGACAATTTGATTTTAAGGGGTTAAAAAATTGGAGGGGAAAGGGGGAGAAAGGAGTTTCAGAAGAACTTTCCCAACGGTAGAATGCGGGTTTGCGGGGTATGTTTCGGAAGAACTTTATTTTGTGGGAACAT